>JBJOLO010000282.1:0-3175 GCA_046045565.1 Planctomycetota bacterium
TGCTGGCCACCTTGCTGCTGACCGGCTTGCTGCTGACTGCCTTGCTGCTGACTGCCTTGCTGCTGACCGCCTTGGTGCTGACCGCCTTGGTGCTGACCGCCCGGCTTACCGCTGCCGGGCAGGCCACCGTCTTTACCTTGCTTCCCCGACCGGTCCGCCATCTGCGGATCATTCGGGCCGTCGTTCCCGAGCCCAAATCGGGAGGGCGTACGGTCTTTCGATGTGAGCAGATTCGCGACTTGATACTCGGCGGTCGGACGCGGCAGAATTGAGACTCCGATCAAGATCACCAGCACCAGCACCGCGCCCGTCATCAACCACACGCCGGTCATCTCCAGCGGCATTTCGACACGGCGCTGACGGAGATAACGACGCAGTCCCAGGAAACTGGAACTCAGCAGCAGCATCAAGCCCGCAGCCAGGTACGTCGCCATGCACAAGAAGCCGTAACGCCTTCCTTCGGCATAACCGGCCGGAATCAGCGCCTGGCCGAACGCAAACAGCGGCAACGCGACGAGCGAAACGTAGATCACCCAGACACCCGGCGTGTGCGCTTTCTTGATTGAATTACGGTCGAACCAGAATGCGATCCGCTTCTTCAACCAACTCAGCAGTCGCTCTCCGATTCGTGGCAGATTAATTTGGGACACAACCGAGTGAATCGGCGGCACCGATTGAATGGCAGCGTCGCTCCAGGCTGGCAACTGTTCCAAGCCCGTCACTTCCAACAAACCGCGCCCCGACGCATCCTCCGCGTCATCAATTACCGTGCAATCCCACGTCAACTTATGCGACGCCCACCAGATCACCCCCAACAGCACCGCGTTAAAGACGATTGAAGGCAGAAACCAGTAGACCGACGGCACGGCAACGAAAAAGTTCAAGCCTAAAAACGCCGCCGCTGCGAAAGCCAGTCCGTAAAGACTCGCGTAGCCATACCCCTGTTCAATCGTCAGACGCGCGATGGAGACGGTGCCGAGCACAATCATGGCCAGCACCCACTTCAGTCGAAAGTCGTATTCGCCGCGATAGAACGCCTCGGCCGCAAACATCGCGATCGCCCCCACCATCACCATGATCAACGCGGGATTGATCGCGATCATCACGTAGTCGGTAAGCGTTTGAGCCGGCCTGTGTTGCGAGTAGCGGTTCATAAAATAAGGCGATCTTCTAAATCCACACGCAGCAACTCGTGCGCAAAAACTCGTCCCCAGGGCAGACATCCACCGGTCGCGAACTCAACGCTCCTATCGTATCAAGTCGCACATGCCATTACTTCATCGCGCGATGGTCAAGCCTCGGCAAATCTCGGAAATACACGCACGATCCCGCAGGTGCCGCGTTTCGATCCCCTGAGCCACCAGCGGCCCGGAACTCATGGCGAAATCGTAGTCTTCATACAAATTCAACAGTGCGAGCACCGCAAATCCACGCCGACGAAGACTGCCCAGCGCGATCGCTGCCTCCTCCGTCACCTGCGGCAAAATGACGATCACCGTCGCATCGCGAGGCAAGCGGCATTCCGCTTCGACCAACAACTGCGGCAGTGTCAAACCGTCGGTCAGTTCTAGTCTCGCCAAGGTCTCGAGGATCCTCATAAACTGTTCCGGGCCGCGGCGAGTCGGAACCACGACCGGCGCGAGCCGATCATTGGCCCCATCGCCTTGCACGGCTTTCAATGCACTGTCGCGCGTCCGCCAGTCATGCCGCCAACCCTCGACGCGAATCCGGTCGGCGGCATCGCGACCGTTCGTCACCAAACCGACCTGCTGCTGCATCATATAAACCGCATTGGCGATCGACGCCGCTGCCGTGACCGCCAACTCGGAACGCATCGGCTCCTGAGCCGCAACATGTGTCTGTCTGTGGAAGTCAACGACAATCGTGGCACCACTAACAGTCGAGGGTTCGTACACCTTGCTATGCAGCATGCCTGTTCGCGCGGTCGCTCGCCAATGAACGCGATTCAACGGATCCCCAGCCGCGTATTGCCTCACTCCGGCGATCCGAGTCGGATCTTCAAACAGCCGATAGGTCATGCGCACTTCACCGATCGGGCGTCGGGATGCAACGTCATAGCCTTCCAGAGCCACGACCTCCGGGTAGACCAACAGATAATTCGGCGCCGTGCCGACTCGGTAGCGCCTCTGCAGTCCGAACAGATCGCCCGTTTCCAAAACGGTCGGACCTAATTGGTAGTAGCCGCGGCGGTTGCACTCGAGCTGATAAACCATTGAACGCACGGCGTTCTTGCGAAACATCGTCAACTGCATCCGGCGACCGGTCACTCGCAAACTCGGCGGCGCATACGCCAGCGCATTGGCCGGCAAGACATCTTCGCAAAGCATCCAAGCAACCGGAATCGGCCCCGTGTTGCGCAAATGAATTAATACCGAAACGGTCTCGCCCACGCGCGCTGTCAATCGATTGCACTCGCGCCGTACCGTAATGCTCTCCGACCAGACCTTCGCCAAGTAGCGACTGACGAATAGTACCGCCAGCAATGCGTAGGCCGCATACAACAACAGGCCGAGACGGAACACGAGCGCGAGAACAAGAATGATGACAACGGCAAAGGCCCACTTGAGCATGTCAACTGGCTTCCGAACCTTCGAGCGTCGGCACGGCAATCTCGGCGATGATTTGTTCCACAACCTGAGCAGCGGTTACTTTGCGTAAACGACTTTCCGGCCGCAGAATCACACGGTGCGTCATCACGGGCCCCGCGATCCGCTTGACGTCGTCCGGCAAGACGTAGTTTCGACCACGCAATGCCGCCATTGCCTGACTCGATCGAAATAGAGCAATCGACGCCCGAGGACTCCCGCCCAAACTCAAGTCTTCATGACCACGCGTGTCATGCACAATCTGCATCAAGTAGCGTCGCACTTTTTCATCGACATACACTTCGCGAACCGCACGTTGACACGCAATCAATTCCTCTGCCGAGACCACCGGCGTCAACGAATCGATTGGATGTGCCTTCTGCAGCAGGTCGAGCATCCGTAGCTCTTCCTCGACCGTCGGGTAACCGAGGCTGAATTTCATAAGAAACCGGTCCAACTGCGCCTCAGGCAATGGAAAGGTTCCCTCGTGGTCGACCGGATTCTGCGTGGCGATCACCAGAAACGGAGGTGGCAGCTTCCGCGTCACGCCGTCCACCGTCACGCGGCCC
>JBJOLO010000302.1:0-12562 GCA_046045565.1 Planctomycetota bacterium
CGTCGAAGCTAGCACCCGAGTGGCCCCCGAAACCGGCACCACCTCAACTCACCAAACACAAGCCCCAACCCTAATTCGCGCACACTGCTTCGTCCGATATGCGCAATTGCAGGAACCGCTAGATACCATCTGTATGCCATGGCGCAAAAAGCGTGCCGAACAGTATTGAGACACACACGTTCGAACCCGTCAACCAATCCACCAATCCAAGACACACACGTTCGAACCCGTCAACCGATCCAAGCCGCCCCCACTTTTCGGGCTTGGATTGGGGGAGGCGGATTTTTTGGGCGGCCTCGGAGGGTGCAATAGCCGCTTGCAAAGCGGCAGTTCCGGACTCACCCGGGAGTTTCTGATCTAGCCGAGAAGGCTGTTCGTGGCCGCGTGATTTTGCTGGCACGACTTCTCGTGGGGTGCGGATCGAAGCTAGGACGGCTCGCGACGCAGACCGGGCAGCCGACCAGCCGTTCACGTACCCTCAGCCTGTCAACCCGACAACAGCCGATCGTGAGGACGGTGAAGCAATGGCCGGATGCCGATTTGAGTTCCCGCGACGATTCGATCACGCACTTCCTGGCCGGCTAGGTTCCGTCCTCCGCGACATGGGCATCCTCCTGAGGATGAGGCCATCTTAGCACCCGAGTGGCCCCCGAAACCGGCACCACCTCAGACCGCAGGGTACCGGATCATGGCCGAGGCGATGGGCCTACGCGTGAGAAGATGGAAGATGCTCGGCCCGCGCTCTACTTTGCCATTGAAGAATCTCTAAGAATTTCTTGGGCAAGGCCGCTCCGTGTTAGGCCGGAGTTGGCGTCAGAATTCCGCGCGATCGTTCATGCCATAGGAGCACATGCCGCCAAGAAAGGTCGCGGCGACGAAAGATTGCCCCAACGATTCCGGCGCTCCGCGGATGGCAGCGGTGTTCGATTTCGCCAAGCGTGCCATCCGTTTATTAACGTCGCAGTCGACAACGATTCACTGGGCCCATCATCTGGGCCCAACTGATCAGCGCAGTTGCAATGCACTCTGCTGAGGTCACCAGCGATCCGACCGACAGCGATCCGACCGATAGCGACCATCCCGGCCGGCACCTACTAGACCGGCGGGTCGATGTGCTCCTCGCGGGCAGCTTGACGGAGTTTGTCCAAGCCTCGCGCCTCCAGTTGCCGGACTCGCTCTTTCGTAATGCCCAGTTCTTCGCCGACTTCCTTGAGCGTCTGAGGTTCGGCCGTGTAGTCGAGCCCGAAGCGACTGATGATGATCTGCCGCTCCCGCTCGTCCAGGCATGACAGGATCCGATTCACTTGCCGTTCGCGTTGGTCCTGAGCCCGCTCCTGCTCGAATGGATCAGCCCGATCGTCCTCGGTAAGGCTGAACATCTCCTCCTGGCTGGTCCGGTACCGGTCACGCACTCGGAATTCTTCGGGAATACTCCTGGCGAAATTCTTCATGATCGCCCAGGTCGCGTAGGTGCTGAACTTGTTGCCCCGCGAGTAGTCGAACTTTTCGACCGCTCGAATCAGCGACATATTGCCATCGCTGACCAGCGAGAAGAAATCTTCCGACGCAGACAAGTGCCGCTTGGCGATGGAGATCACCAACCGCAAGTTGGACTGCACCAATCGATTCTTGATTTCGACCGCCTGGTTGTAGTACTCCTCGATTTTGTCCATCACCGAGGCCCGAGCCTCGGAGGGCACCAGCGACTCACGCAGCTTCGCGGCGCGAAACTTCAGGTAGTTGAACTGGCGGAACAGGTGGTACTCTTGTTCGCGAGTCAACAGCGGCACGTCATACAGCGAAGCGAGGTAGGCCGGCAGACCGCTTGGCGCCCGCGACTTTCGCTGCGATTCGCTCAGCGGCGGCATCGGTGCCATGATCTCGCGTTCCGCCGACTTCTTTTCGAACTCGACGTTCGGCACGAAATCCAGCGGCAACTGCATGATGCGGTGTGCCCGCATCTCGTTGATCACGCGGTAGATGCTGGTTCGCGTACGGGAAAACTTCTTTGCCAACTCGTCGACCGCCATACCGCGGCGGAACTGCTGATAGATTCGCTCTCGGGACTCCGACGTGAGCGGACCCGAATGAGCCGGGAACACCGCCATCGTCGGATGCTTCTCGTCGAACTGCTTGATCGTGTACCGCACGGTCTCGAAGCTTCGCCCCATATGCTTCGCCACTCGACGCGCCACCTCCGACGGGCAACCGCCCGCCTGAGCCAGTCGTCGAGCCCGGTCGATCATCTCCGTACGTTCCTCGTCCGTCAGCTGACTGAAGCGCTCGCCTCGCGCGATCCGCTCTTTATTGCTCGCAACAAATCGATCCACGCTGCTGCGCAAGAATCCGACGCGTTTGCGGCCACCGAACACAAATCGGCGACTCACCAGCCCCTGATCCCGCCATCGCTGAATCGTCTTCAACGAGACGTTAAACATCCGGCTCAAATCTTCCATCGTGTGAACCGGTTCGCCCGCTTCCTCGGCCGCAACATTCGCGGAATCCGAGACGTCCTCCACGAATAAACGCAGATCGTGCCGAACCTGCTCACCCGGCATCGCAGCCGTCGGCGCATCGGGGCGATAATCGGTGATTCGATAGCAAAGGTACTCGTAGGTGTACACGCGCGAGGGATCGATCTCGCTCAACAGCTTCTCCGCGCGGCTCACCTGATCCAGCTTCTTTTCGCGCGGAGCGAACCGCACCTGCTGGTCCCGCAACTCCCGAATCGTCGGCGTCAAATACTCCGTGTGCATACCTAGCCTCTTCCCACCCTGCTGGCCTCGCCGGGGTTCCCTGCGACTCCCGTCGCACCGTTGAAGCCATGACTTGGAAACGCGTCTATTCCCATAACGCTTCCAATCTCCATAACTGACATTCTTTACGGAAAGAATTTGAAAAAGTTCGAGTCGCCACCGTCGCTTGCGGTTTCCTACCGTTCGTTCCCAGCTCCCTCTCCTTGCCTCCAGCCGGTTCCCAGGCACCGGCCACAAACCCAGGCCCAGAGCCCTGTTGCGTTACCGGCCATCGACGTAACTCGTGCCCAAAGCCACCGGCCAGGCTGCCAACCTGCCGGGCTGCCCTGCCCTGCTGTCTCGCCTTGCTGCAAGCTTTGCCACCTGACTCGCTTTGCCACCTGACTCAATGTCGAGCTTCCGGTCTTGCATGCTGCTAGCGATCGGTGCCAGCAACCACCAAACAGCCAATTGCTTGCAGACTGTCAATAGCAACCTCCGTCAGCTACGTTCCAGGCACCGGTCCCAACCCCTCTTACACCAACCCCTTAGACTCCCAACCGCCCCGATTCGTTCGCGCCCTAACGGCGGAATCGTCGACTTTCTTCGGGTCAACACCCTCCCTGCCCGCTAATTACCCAGCTTAACACAGGCCGTTATTACTCGCCTTTCTTTTGCTTCCCGCTAATCCGTTTCCGCCCCTCCGACGATAGATCAGAGGAGAGTAAGTCCGAATCGGTCGCCCGGTCTCTCGATTCGCCAAAGCCTGGACGCACTTTGCTTCTCGCGAGGCACTTGCGGTCACCCCGGTCGTGGCATGCGACTTCCGCAGCCACGTTGGTCGACAGCCAAGCACCTATTCGACGCTACTCCGCTTTTCTTGGAACGCTTTTCAAAACTCGTCGAGACCGGCCCACTCGCAAGCCCGATCCTTAGCTTGTGGATTGGCTCGTCGATTGGCTTGTGGATCCGCCCGTTCGTTGGTTCGTACGCTTTGTTCCATTCGGAAACCAAATCCTGGACGCACTCATGACGCACTTCATTTCTCGCCGTATTTTCGGTGCCGCCTGCGCCTCGGTTGTACTCGCCGCCCCCAAGTCGATTTTCACGAGTCCTCTGCATGCCGCAGATTCGACGAAGTTGTTGCTGGGGACAGGCAAGGAATCGCCCACGATCCGTGAGATCAAGGCCGAAATCGAAATCGCCGGCCAGCTGAAATTGAATCCCGACGGCAAGGAGGTGCGAAAAGTTCCGATCGATGTGGCGGGGAGCTTGCACTACGAGGAACGAGCGGTGGCTGCGAAAGCGCCGCAGGGCTTGCGTTATTACTTCGATGGCCAAACGCATATCACCCTCGGCAAAACCAAATTTGACGGTGTACTGCGTGACGAACACCGCTACGTCGGCGTGGGCACACCCGAATCATCGGGCGAAGTTTACTCGCTCGCCGGTCCGCTGAGCCGTGACGAACTCGAAGCGCTCCACGGACTCGTCAACACGCTGGTGATTCACGAATTGCTGCCGCAGCGGGAAATCACCGTTTCGGAATCGTGGGAGATTGCCGACGAAGCGCTGGCAAGGCTCTTCAATCTCGACGTGGTGCACAAGTCCGAAATTCGTGGCACGCTGAAATCGATTGAGTCGGACGTGGCCATTTTGTACTACGAGGGACTGTTGCAAGGCTCCATCAGCGGCATCGCAACCGAGATCGACCTGAAGGCAAAAGCGAACTACGATCGCACGGCGCGACAATTGAGTTGGCTGAATATGGCCTACAAAGAAACTCGCGACATCGGACATGCCGAGCCGGGATACGAGGCCGTGTTCAAGATGAAAATCGCGAACAGCGCCAAGACTACCTCGAAACAACTCAGCGATTCCGCGATCGCAAAGCTGAATTGGAAAGACGAGGCAATTACCGATCTTGAATTCCAAGCGGCCAAGGCGCCGTTCCGCACGGTCATCGGCCGACGTTGGCGCGTGATGACCGACGACGAGCAAACCACGATCGTGCGGATGATCGACGGCAGCGACCTGATCGCGCAGGGCAACATCGCGATTCTGCACAATGCGCCGTCCGGCAAATCCCTGGGCCTGGAAGAATTCCAACAGGAAGTCGAGAACGCCCTGGGCGAGAACTTCCAGGAGTTCGTCGAAGCGTCGCAGAGCGTCAACGAGCGTGGATGCCGGATGTTGCGCGTGGTGGCGATCGGCATGTCGAACGAACTGTCCATTCAGTGGAACTACTATCACCTCAGCAACAGCGAGGGGCGACAGGCGGCCATGGTATTCACCTGCGAGTCCGACTTGGTGGAACGCATGCGAGACCAGGACCGGGCCATCGCCATGTCGTTTGAATTCACGGCACCGATCGAGACCGCCTTGGCAAAGACCAATCCCGAGCAAGCGGATTCGGCAGCAACGAAAAAGGAATCCGCAGCCGACACGAAGCCGGGTGCGGACAACACAAACGGGAACAGTCAGGTGGCAGCGGAGGCCAGTCCCAGCGACTTGGATAGCACGCCCGCAGGCCAAGGAAAAACGATCGGGAACCTGGCGATCCCCAAGCCGAACGCCGGCGCGAAGACAACCGGTCCGGGCGTTGGGAAAACCAAGTCGGGCCCAGTCGGAAAAGCGGCCGCTCGCGGCCCCGCAAGCACGGGCTCGAAAAAGAGCAAGCGATAGCCGAGTCGCTGTGAAGGGGACCGCGATTAGCAGGGCCATGGTTCGCAGCGCAATCTTCACCGGAGTCAGCACCGCCGTTCGCGCGCCATGCGATTGTGCACTTGGCGTTCGCGTCGCGGCCATGCTATTGGCCTCGTAACGAACAGGCCGCGCCGTCGACGTTTCGCACCGACCCGCTACCGACACGGGCCGTGCGCCTGCCTTGCGGGGCGCCTGCCTTGCGGGGCGCCTGCCTTGCGGGGAGGTGCAACGTTCCTGCGCAGCCCCCGTTGTTCCCACCCGATGCGAGACGCCCTCAGGCGTTTGCATGAAGACGATCGCTCGATCCGTAGTGTACGAGGCTTCTTCACGCGACAGATCGATCGCAGGCCGCCAGAGCGTCGGGGTGTGGCACTCGCCGTAAACCGTCGCAGTCTGGCTGTCGCGATCTCAGCGCACGCCCTCGTGCACACTTTGCACGGCAATTCCGCCGTAATCGCTACGACCGGATCGCGCGGCATTTGGGTCAGAGGAAGGCCGGCAGGAATTGAGCTCCCGACGGTTGATCGACAACCTAAGTTTCAAGCAACCGTTCCCCTAAGCCAGACCTTATCCCTCTCACTCGCGGAAGCTGTTCATGCGTCATCCAGGAATCTACTTCTTGCGTTGGTCGCAACGGATTATTCGCGCCACCGAAGCGTTCCTCGAGGGCCTGATGTCGGGCATCTTCATCGGGCTCATGTCGGACAAAACCCTGCAGTTCTACGATAGCGCGCCGTACGACGAGGAAAAAATCCGCGAGCTTCCGGAAGCCGGCATCGGTCTGGAGCCATGGGAGAACGACGCCTTCGCGCACTACTTCGACGACCGCAAGCGTTTCCTGCTTGTGGCCGCCGGAGGTGTTCGGGAAATGCTGTCGCTGCTGAACCAAAATCTCGATATCACGGCCGTCGATTACAGCCCCAATCTCGTACGGGTGTCGAACGAGGTGCTTGAACAGGAAGGATTCGCTCCGCGGATTGCCCTCCTGCCCCGTTACGAATGTCCGGAAACAGATCGGTCGTTCGACGCGGTGGTCATTTGCCGCAAATTCTTTTCCTCGCTGGTTTGTCGCGAGCAGCGAATCGAATTCCTGCGGAGCTTGCGCAGCCGGATGAGCAGCCAGTCGCCGTTGCTGGTTTCGTTCTACATTCGCACGCGTAAGTCACCTCGGTTTGCGATCGCCTGGGGCGTCGCCAATTTTCTGCGGACCCTCCTGGGTCGCCCGGTCATCGCGTGTGGCACGCACATGAACCTCGAGACCCCCAACTGCCATCACCATTTCAGCGAAAACGAGATCCGTGAAGAGTTGCTGCTGGCAGGATTCGAGGTGGAACATGTCCGCTTCACCTGGTTCGGCTACGCGATCGGACGGCAAAGCGAGTCGCTAGAAACAATCGATTCTTCGGACACCAGTGAGTCGTTCGAGTCGGCTCAGCCAACAGCGGATGTCGCATCGGAAATTGATGATCCGCTTGAGCGTTTCATGGCGTTGCAAGCGGCCGAGTTGCTGGGGATGAGCGATCGATTGGCGCACGGCGAATCGGTTTTCGGACCACGACCCGACGATGCCTACGAATGGGCCACGTCCCGAACAGAAACAGAAACGCAACAACACACCGAGCCAACATCGGAACGCGACGGCGCTCCGTCGCTGGAACCAACTGCATCCGATCATCCCGCTTCCGAGGCGGCCAATTTGGGAACCACAACGGGAGTCACCGCGTGACCACATGCATTCATGAAGTGCGGGAGCTTTCTGAACTCGAGTCTTACCGCGAGGCTTGGCAGCGATTACATGCGATCACTCCCGGTGCTTCGTTTTTTCAATCAATCGACTGGTTCACCGCACGATTGCGGCACGGGACGCGCGATCTTGGATTTCGCGTGCTGATCGTTCAGCGGAATGGCGAAGTTCAAGGCATCGTGCCGCTAATGATGCAACGCGAGGCAACGCGATTAGGGCCGGTGAGTGTATTGACGTTTCCGCTCGATGGATGGGGAAGTTTTTACGGACCACTCGGGACAGACCCGCTCGAGATACTGACTCTGGCCTCCGACTATCTCGAGTCCGCAACGCGCGACTACGACCTGATCGATTTGCGGGACCTGATTCCGACCCGTGACCAAGTTGCATCGACTGGCAAAAACGGCTCCAGTGTCACCGACGCAAGTGTCACCGACGCAAGTGTCACCGGCTCAAGCGTCATGAGTGCCGACCCGGCGCGAATCCCCGCCTCGTTTTCACCCTGGCAGACGTTCAGCGTGATCGACTTGGACCGGAGTTGGGAAGAGTACTGGGAAAGTCGCAAGCAGGACCCCAACCGACGACGCAACATCACGCGCTGTGAGCGGCGATTGGAGGAAGCGGGGCAGCTCGAATACGTTCGTTATCGACCGGGCGGAACCGCGGCGGGTGACGACGATCCGCGCTGGGACCTGTTCGAGAAATGCGTCACGATCGCGGCGCGAAGCTGGCAATCGGGTCTGATCGAGGGCAACACGTTATCGCATGGCGATGTTTATCCGCTGCTGCGGGATGTGCATTTCGCAGCAGCGCGGGCGGGCGGGCTGGATGTGAACCTGTTGAAACTGAACGGGACTCCGATCGCCTTCGCCTACGGCTATCACTTCCGCGGGCACGTGGATGTGATGCGAATCGGATTCGATCCGGAGTGGTCGAAAATGGGACCGGGCAGCGTGCTCTGGACCCGGCAGATTCGCGACAGTATCGAACGAGGCGACCGGACGCTCGACCTGGGCCCGACCGCTGTGGACTACAAAAAATTTTGGATGACCCGCCGCGTGCCGACGTATCGCTGCTTAAGGTATACGCACTCGCCGCGCGCACAGCTGCTCCGTCTCGCGAGGTGGATTCGAGGCCGAGCCGGCAGGCCGCTCGATACGACCAACTCCGAATCGAAACAGCACGCGTCCGAAAGTTCCGCCAAGTGCCATTAAATTAGCGTGCCATGAATCAGCGTGCCATGAATTAGCGTGTCCTTAAATCAGGGCGCTCTGAATCCGAGTGCCATGGCTCTATTGCTGGGGGCAACTTTGCTGCGGGCGACGTCGGTCTCATCAGGTCTGCTCCAAATAGGCACTGCTCCGAATCGCCTTGATCAACGGGGCGTCCCCAAGCGTATCGCGTAAGGGGAGCGAGGCGTTCTTGACGTGCTTCTGCTGCTGCGGCACTTGCTGAGTCGCATGGAATCCGCTACGAACGTCCTAATTGTGCGAATTCTCTCACGCGCATGCGACGTGCATTGCGGTGGATCGCCCGCCTCGAATGGAACGTGTTCTTCCGAAAGCAGCCATGTCCAAAGCCAGGACTTTTATCGCAGTGGAATTAGCGGGTTCGGTAAAAAAGCGGGCCGCGGCGGCGATCAAGCAGTTGCAGATTGCGGAGGCCAAGGTGGCCTGGGTGCGGCCCGAGAATATGCACCTGACCCTGAAGTTTCTCGGCGATGTCCCGGACAACGAATTGAATGATATTTGTCGCGCGGTTTCCAAGGCGGTAGCGAGCATCGAACCGTTTGAAATGGTGTTTCGCGGTTGCGGTGCGTTTCCGTCGGTGGATCGTCCTCGCACCATCTGGCTGGGTGTCGATCAGGGCCACGATGAAGCAACCGACTTGCAAACCGCGGTGGATGAATCGCTCAGGACGCTCCGGTTCCCCAAGGAGACGCGCCGGTTCCAACCGCACCTGACCTTGGGTCGAGTGCACGAACACAACCACGGGCGACTGGATGAACTCAGCAAGTTGGTCGAGAACCTTCACGACTACGATGGCGACTTGACGGTGGTCGACGAGGTGGTGGTTTTCGCGAGTTTCCTGGGCCGGGGCGGACCGACCTATGAACCTCTAGGTCACTGCGAATTAGGCGGTTAGGGCGATTCGAACCTCCCCGTGCCCCGCCACGTTCGCGATTTTCCCGCGAAACCTCTTGTACGCCCGCCAGCCGACCGATATAGTATTCATGCGTTCACTACCCCTAACTTTGGCTTTTCGGCCACACTGGGCAACGCAAAGAGCTAGGCAACGCAAAGAGCTAGCAGAACGCACCGCGGTTCGCGTGCAGGAGTCAGTGGTTTCAGGTATCAAAGGAGTTTCATTCATGGTATCCACAGAGAAGTCGAATCATCGCATGGCCAAAAAAGAGAAATCCGAATCGCGATCTGGTGGTTCCGCGGAATCGAAAGCGGGAAGTGATCCGAAGATCCTGGAACAGAATTCCAATTTGCGCACGGCGCTCCAGCAGATTGAGAAGCAGTTTGGTGAAGGGTCGATCATGCCCTTGGGCAGTGCGTCGGCGGTCCAGATCCAAGGCATTCCCACGGGCAGTTTGTCGCTCGATATTGCGCTCGGCGGACAAGGCATTCCGCGTGGCCGCATCATCGAAGTGTTCGGCCCGGAATCGAGCGGCAAGACAACGCTGGCGCTGCATGTGGTGGCGCAGGCTCAAAAGGCGGGCGGTATCGCCGCGTTTATTGACGCCGAACATGCCTTTGACCCGAGCTGGGCTCGGAAACTGGGTGTCCAGCTCGACACGCTCCTGGTCAGCCAACCGAACACGGGTGAAGAGGCGATGCAGATCACCGAGATGCTGGTGAAATCCAACGCGGTCGACATCATCATCGTCGACTCGGTGGCGGCACTCGTTCCGCGTCAGGAGTTGGAGGGCGAAATCGGCGACTCGTTTGTCGGTCTGCAGGCTCGTTTGATGAGCCAATCGCTTAGGAAGCTCACCGGCGCGATCGCCCGCAGCAAGACTGCGGTGATCTTCATCAATCAAATTCGTGAAAAGATCGGCGTGATGTTCGGCAGTCCGGAGACCACGCCGGGTGGTCGCGCCTTGAAGTTTTACAGCTCGTGCCGCATCGACGTACGTCGCATCGGACAACTGAAAGATGGCGAGGAAGTGGTTGGTCAGCGTGTTCGCACCAAAGTCGTCAAGAACAAGGTGGCTCCTCCGTTCCGGTTGGCCGAGTTCGACATGATGCACACGCACGGCATCAGCTACGAGGGCGACTTGCTCGATCTGGGCATCACCCAGAAGGTGCTGACCCGTAGCGGTTCCTGGTTCAAATACGGCGACATCTACATGGGCCAAGGCAAAGAGAAGGCCCGGCAGTATCTCGTCGACAATCCCAACGTGGCAGAAGAGATCCGCAACAAGATCATGTCGATGGGAGTCACTGCGGCCGTCGCCACCGGAGGCGAAGAAGGCGCGAGTTCAAAAGAAGATTCCTAGAGCTCTGACTGCCACGTCGAACGAAGAACTCGTTTTTGAACCACGAAGGACACGACGAGCACGAAGGGGAAGAAGAGCATTCGTAGGGTGTGTCATGCCGATCGCCAACAGCGAACCATCTTGGTTCGCCCAAACGATCGGCCCTGACGCACCGTTACCAACTGCGAAGAGATTCTTGAACTACGAAGAGCTCGAAGAGCACCCAGGGAAGAGGAGAGAATTCGTAGGGTGTCTCAAGTCGATCGCCAACAGTGAACCATCTCGGTTCGGTCAAACGATTGGCACCGACGATCCGTGGTCAAATTGTGCCGTGGTCAAATTGTGCCGTGGTCAAATTGCTGATCAGGCCGCCAATGTCTTCGAACCATGAAAGTCAAAGCATGCAAGCGGCTCGCCATGGTGCATCGGTACCGATCGGGCGGCGACTGCAGCGCACGGCACTTGCGTTCGCCGTGACGAGTATCCTGATGTGGTTTTCGGCCTTGGGGCCTGCCACGGGACAAGATTCCGGACCTCGAGATTCCGTGACTCAAGCGCCCGAGCAAAGAGGCAAGCCTTCCGCAGCAACCACGCCATCCGAGGCTCGTGTAGCGGACGGATTGCCGAAAGCGGAGGTGCTCGAACAACTGCTTGTGGATGTGGTGGCGAAGGCGGAAAAATCGGTCGTGTCGATCGCGCGTGTTCGCAGACCAGCATTGCCGTCTGATGCCTGCATCTTCGAGGACGATCGGCAGCCTCTGCGTGGATTCGGCGCGGAACGAATCGGTCCGGACAGTCCCGATTTTCAGCCATCGTACTTTGGCACGGGTGTCATCCTAACCAAGGACGGGTTGGTTCTAACCAATTATCACGTCATCGGTGATCCTGAGAAATCGGATGTCTGGGTGTGGCACGATCGCAAACCGTATCGAGCTCAGGTTCGCGCCGCTGATCCATGGACCGACTTGGCTGTCTTGAAGATCGCTGCCGATTCGCTTGAACCGCTGCGGTGGGGAGATAGCGGTGCCGTTCGAAAGGGAAGCCTCGTCGTCGCACTCGGCAATCCTTACGCCCTCGCGAGAGACGGCAAGCCGAGCGCGTCGTTCGGGATCGTTTCCAATCTGCTGCGGAAGGCACCCTCGACACGATTTCGCGACGCCGGCGAAGGCCACGATACGCTCCACCATTACGGCACATTGATTCAGAGCGACGCCTTATTGCCTTATGGAACCAGCGGTGGACCGCTCATCAATCTTCGCGGCGAAATGATCGGTCTATCGACGGCACTCGCCGCGTTCGAGGGCTCCGAGTCTACCGCGGGCTTCGCGATCCCGGTCGATGAGACATTTCGGCGCGTGGTCGAAATGCTGAAGAGTGGTCGGAAACCGGAATTCGGATTCCTCGGCGTTTCACCGTCGCTGCTGTCGCTTAGCGAGCGTCAACAGGGCGCCTTGGGGGTGCGAATCAACTCCGTTGTACCGGGCACACCAGCGTTCCGAGCCAACATGCGAGGCGGCGATGTCATCACCCATGTGCAAGATCAGCCGATATTCGATGCGAACGACCTGATTCGCGAAGTCAGTCGTCGTAAAGCAGATGAACTTGTCGAGCTAACCGTCAATCGAATCGTCGAAGGAAAAACGAACTCGCTGAAATTACAGGCCAGGCTTTCCAAGAAATACCAATCGGGCCCGCGAAAAACGTTCAGCAGCGAGCCGGATCGGAAATGGAGAGGGCTCACCATCGACTATGCAACCGCGATTCCCGATCTACGCGATTGGCTCGGACGCATCGATCCCGAAGGTTGTGTGGTCGTGCTGGAAGTCGAACCCGATTCACCGGCCTGGCGCGCCGGTCTCCGACCTCTTGATTTCATCAGCCACGTGAATG
>JBJOLO010000312.1:0-6906 GCA_046045565.1 Planctomycetota bacterium
GACGTGTGCTCTTCCGATCTGGGATCGAGTTCGACGTGCCGGACGCGCTGTCGTTTCCAGGTGTAGGTAATGTGCACGCGTCCGTCAGCGGTTTGGATCACCGCCGGGTACGAATACTCGCCTCGCTCGTGCTCCAGGATTGCACCGGCATGCCACGCGCTGCCATCGGTTGACCATGCTACGTTCAGCGGCGATCGGCCGGAGGGCGTGTGATTGTACACCAGCAACTGCTTGCCATTGCGCAGTGTGACGCCGTCGATGCCCGAGTTGGGATTGGGTAGCTGGATGGCCGCGAGATCAGTCCACGTGCGCCCCATGTCGTTGCTCCAACTCCCCAGGATCTTGCCATCGCCGCGCGAGCGACAAAGGATTTGCAGGCGGGTGTCTGAGCCTTGACCGTATTGCAGGATCGTCGGTTGAATGGCACCTCGCGCTGCGCCCATCGCCAAAGCGGGTGTTTTTTCCCAGCGGTTGGATGACAGCGCTAACCATTCCATGTGCACTTTCCAGCCGTCGTGCTCGGTGCTGGAGCCGCAAAGCAGGCGGTCGTCGCCGAGCAACACCGGTTTATTCTTGATCGGGCCAAGAATCCCATCGGGAAGTCGCTCAGGCTTCCCCCACGACTTGCCGCCATCGTCCGATTTCGTGACCATGCCCCACCACGTATCAGGGCTGGGTCCGACTTTGTAAAAGAGCCATAGGGATGACTCACTCGCTTTGCCTTTTTCGTCCGGATCTTTCCCGCTGCCATCTTTCTGGCGCGTATTTTTGTCGCGCGTGCTGAAGAGCACCGGATTCCAGCAAGGGAAGCGTTTGCCATCGGCTTGCAAACCGTTGGCAACTTCGACCGGTCGAGTCCAGGCTTTGCCCTGTTGTCGCACAACCCAGATGCCGACGTCGGGATGTTTTTCATAGGTGCCGCCGAAAAAGGCGACGATCAATCCATCGGCGGTTTCCTCCAGCGTCGATGCATGGCATTCAGGAAAGGGGGCCTCGTCATAGATCCAGTCGGCTCGCACGATCGGCTCATCCGCAACGCAGGCGACCGATACCGCCCAACCAAAAAAACAACATGCCATCGCGCAAAGAAAGGGGGCGATACCGTTGGCAGTCACGAGTGCCTGCCCGTACCGAATGAAGCCCGAGAACGAAGAGTTTTTCATCGCTGTTTCATCCAGGGAAGTGTCTGATGTCGCCGTTGCGCTGTTGGGCGAAAACCGGCGAACAAACATCGCGTTCTCGACCGTACCGCAGGCAACCGAACCGTCGGCAATGGCAGATCGTTTTAGCAACAAACGGGGCTTGGTTACAGCATCCCTGTCGTTTTCACGAGCCCGGTCAAGCGTTTGTCGATATGGTCGGAGATCGATGGGGGTGGTCGTCCTTGTTCACAGGGGCCTTGGCTCGTAAACTGAGTCAGGCAAAGAAGTCAGAGAAAATCGACTTGCCGGTCACTTCGAAACCAGCCATTAAGAACACGCTGAAAAACCATGCCGTCGCGCGAAGAAGAGATTTACCAGGAACACATTCTGGATCATTACGAGGACCCCTATCATCAGGGTGCCTGTCCGACCTGCACACACGCGCACGAGGACGAGAATCCGCTTTGCGGCGACACGGTTCATGTCGATTTACGGATCGAGGATGGGGTAATCCGCGAGGCCTGGTTCGATGGGGATGGATGTTGCATCAGCCAGGCGTCGGCGTCGATGCTGATGGAGAAGATCGAAGGAATGACAGTCGACGCGGTGAAGGAATTTACAGCGCGTGACATGTTGAGCTTGTACGGGCCGCCGTTGACGCCCAATCGGCAGAAGTGCTGTTTGTTGTCGTGGCGCGTGGTGCAGCAGGCGATCTATTCGCCGAAGGCTTCGTGAGCCATCGATCGGATCGCGCATCGCGACTGACGTCTGGCTGCTCGGCGATTCAAACCCTTAGCGATTGTTTTCATCGGCGCGGTCTGTCGGCGATGCAAGCGCGAGTTGGCAAGCTTGGAGTTGCCGGGTAACGCTTGGTTGATTGGGATCGAGTTCCAGCGAACGTTGGCAGGCGTCGATCGCTTCTTGTATGCTGCCTTGCCGGAAGAGGGCTCGGCCGAGATTGGCATGCAGGATCGCCAGGTTGGGTGCGAGTTGCAGTGCTTCGCGGAAGCTTTGCACCGCCTCGTCCCATCGGGCGAGTCCGACCAGAGATTCGCCGAGGTTGTTCCAGGCTTGGATGAGCTTGGGGTGCAGGGCGAGTGCTTGTCGGTAGGCATCGACTGCTTCCGCAGCGCGGCCGGCTAACCGCAGCGTTACGCCAAGATTGTTGTAGGCATCGGCATAGCGAGGCTCGATGGCGACCGCGCGCATGAACGCATCGATGGCCTCGTCGTATCGACCTTGCGACCGCCACGCATTGCCGAGGTTGACGAGTGCGGGCGCGAAATTCGCGTCGATGGCGAGTGCTCGTTCGACCGCCTGTTCTGCGGCCGGCACATCGCCCATTCGCAGCAAGACGGCGGCCAGATGATTATGAAAAGCCGGTTCGTCGGGCCGCTGTTGCAGCGACGCGTCGATGAGTTGCAGAGCGGCCGTCAGATCGCCGGCGTCGAATGCGAGCATACCAAGCCAGTGCAGCGCATCGGCGTGCGTCTCGTCATGCTCCAGGATTTCCCGATAGACGGCCTCGGCCTCGGGCAACTTGCCCTGACGATGCAACGCGATCCCTTGCATCAACAATTTTTCCGCGCGTTCATCGTTCATCGGTCGTCCTGTTGGGTTCGGTCTGGGTACACATTGTGAAGTATGAGCCCGAGCATCATGACATGGGCGTTCAATGGTACCAATCAAGGCGAGCAGCGGCGAGCGTCACCGGGTTCAATCCGCCTCCCCCAATCCGCAACGCCAAAAATCACTCTGTTTCCCCTCGCCCCAGTATTCTCTGGGGAGAGGGGTCAGGGGTGAGGGGCCGATCCGCATCGCTCACCCATCGCAAGCCCCCAAACCAAACCTGCGCGATTCGCTTCGATCTCGCCAAGCGTTAATTGGAAACTCGCAGCGCCGCTTTGATCGCTTTGAGCACCGATTCCGTTTCGAGTTCCATTTGCTTGCCGGTAAACCGAAGGACGCGGATTCCTTGCTCGGTCATCCAGCGATCACGTATCGCGTCATGACGCCGACCTGCGGGGGTGAAATGATCTTTGCCATCGATTTCGATCACAAGCTTCGCTTCAAGGCAGTAAAAGTCGGCAATGTATTTGCCAAGCGGATGTTGGCGGCGAAACTTCGCGTTCGCGATCTGTCGATTTCGCAGCAAGTGCCAAAGCAACAATTCATAACTATTCGCCGTGCTGCGTAATAAACGCGCAAAACTGATCGGATCCATGACAGACTCTTTTCCTGTCCGGGCATGTATTGGAAGCAGAACGGAACGGGGGAAAAGCAGTCACTCGGCCTAGCTCATTGTTCGAGCCATCCCTGGAGAAAGTCAACTCCGCACAAACCGACACGCTGCCGCATGCGATTGAGCGCAAGGGGCGAGGGGAGCGAGCGATTCTTGGGGTTGGGTTTTGCGGGTGGGGCGCGTTCAGATGCTCGAGAGATTCTCTTCGAGCCATTGGCCGGTGAGCGGGGCTTCGATCGCGACAGGTTCCTTGGTCATCGGATCGCGAAATCCGAGGTATCGGGCGTGCAGGGCGATCCAATGTTCTCGAGGATCATCGCTCGTTGGTCCAAACGAACGGGTGGAACCGTACATCGCATCGCCGAGGATCGGATGTCCGTGGTGGGAGGCTTGCAAGCGTATCTGATGCGTGCGCCCGGTTTCCAGTTGAATTTCGAGCCACGTATAGCGGTCGCGGCGCGATTTCACTTCGAAGTGCAGGATGGCTTCGCGCGCGTCGGGGTCGGTCGGCGCGACGATTTCCGATCGCGGTTGATCGACCACCTTGCGCATGAAGTCGACCCATGTGCCGCGTTCCGCTTCCACCTGTCCTTCGACGAGGCACCAATAGCGTTTGTCGATGGTCCGCTGTTCGAATTGCTCGGCGAGTCGCCTGGCGGCGCGGACGTGTCGTGCAACCACCAAGGCCCCTGAGACCGGTCGATCGAGTCGATGGGGGACACCAAGATAGAGGTTGTGTTGCTTGCCTTCGCGCTGTTGCAGGAAGCGTCGAATGCGGACTTCCATGCTGTCGATGCCGGGCGGGGCCTGCGTGAGCACGCCGGCCGGTTTGAGCACCACAAGGCACGGGCCCTGCTCATAGAGAATGGTTAGTTCAGCGGACGCCGGCGACATCATCGCAGTGGCTCGGTAACAGGATGCGTTTCGCACCTGCTCGATACGTTGAAGCGAGCGGGCACCGCGCGATCGGTAGGCGTTGTTGGTGGCGAGGTGGTTACACTTGGCCCGGGCCGGGTACCACGAAGGGTGCTCGGTATTCGCGGGTGAGCATCGCATTGGCAGCCGGATGGTTCGGGAAGTTTTCCGCTGCCGTGTCGATGGCCAGTTGTTGGCCCATGCGCACCTTGAGGCTATCGACGGCCACGCCGTTGTCTCGCAGGTGGTCGAGGGTTCGCTGCAGGGTGTCTTGGAAGTTGTCGTTGTGAGGAAACTTCTCGAGGCTAGGGAGCAGTTCCGTGGCGGGCAGATCAGCTCCCAGGCGATACGAGATGTTGCCGAGATGGCAAAGGGCGCTGGAGAGGTGTCCTTCTTCGACGTCGGCGTTCAGGTCGGTGTGCTTACGGCTGCGGACGGCCTTCAGGAAGTTGGCGAAATGCAGGTTATCGCCGCCGCCTTTGAACGACTCCAGTTCCTTTCCGTCCTTGTCGAAGACGCTTCCCGATTCGTAGCTCGGGATCACCGCGAAGCCGTCGGTGCATTCGACAATGAGTCCAACGCTGACGTCTTTCAGTCGCGGCGTTTTGAGACCGCGGACTTCAAACACCAGCGACTTTTTGCCGTAGTCGTGGATGACGAGTTGCGTGTTTGCAGTTTCGCCGGCGTCTTCGTAGCCGAATCGTCCACCGTAGCTAAGCACGGTTCGGCTGAGCGATTTCTCGCCGAGCGCCCAGCGGCAGAGATCCATTTGATGGATGCCTTGGTTGCCGAGATCGCCATTGCCGTAGTCCCACTGCCAGTGCCAGTCGTAATGGAACCGCGAGCGGGTGACGGGGCCGGCGGGTGCGGGGCCGCACCACAAATCGTAGTTCACGTTGGCGGGCGGCTCGAAGGTGCCTCGCGGGCCGATCGATCCGCGCGGTTTGTAGCAAAGGCCGCGGGCCAATTTGACTTCGCCGAGCTTGCCGCTGTGAAGGTACTCCATCACGCCGATCATGCCCGGGTTCGAACGCGACTGCGTGCCGGTCTGGCAGATCCGGTTATGCTTGCGTGCGGCCTCGACGATGCGCCGACCTTCGCTGACGTTGTGGCTGACCGGCTTCTCGACGTAGACATCTTTGCCGGCTTGGATCGACCAGATGGCGCCGAGTGCGTGCCAGTGATTCGGCGTGGCAATCGAGACAATGTCGACTTTGGGGTCTTCGAGCAGCTTGCGGATATCTTCGACGAATTTCGGGGTGCGGCCGCCCTGGCGCTTGCCGACTTCTTCGGCTCGCTTCGGTCCGATCTCGCGATCGACATCACAGACATAGAGGATTTCGGTGTCGCTGCGTCCGGCAAATGCCGAGATGTGGCTGTTGCCGCGTCCGTTGACACCCACGACAGCAACGCCCAGGGTCTCGTTCGGACTCTTGCTCTGCTTTTCCTCATCGGCGAACAGGTTGGGT
The DNA here is from genome assembly GCA_046045565.1 of Planctomycetota bacterium. Classification (GTDB taxonomy): domain Bacteria; phylum Planctomycetota; class Planctomycetia; order Pirellulales; family Pirellulaceae; genus VGZA01. The sequence continues at coordinate 5,769 of JBJOLO010000312.1, forward strand.
GCGGCGTTGGCGGCGACGGCGGCAGCCGTTGCGAACATCGAGTCTTCCAAGAATTCACGGCGTGTGCGTCGAGCCATGGTGACAACTCCCTCGGGCTAAATCGCGTAGACAACGAACGCTTGATGGTTACTTCTTTTCGCGCATGCCGACCCGGTTCCCGGATCAGACAGGAACAGCATAACACGATCGCGAGCCAAAAGTAGAGGGTTTTTCGGGCAGGGAATTAGAATTCCAGACCGAGCGACCGGCGGTAGGCTTGCCGCTGTTTTTCGAGATCGCGCTTGCCCGTGATTTCACGCCAGCGTGTGGCAGCCTGTTCCAACGCGTCGTTGGGCGCTAGTTCACCGCGAAGCGCGGCGTCGATGGCAGAGGCAAGTGCCGCGTGGTATTCATCGCGGCCGGGGAGTCGGAGTGTGAGCAGATAGAGTGGCCGGGCGTTTGCCGACTGGATCGCGTCGAAGTAGGACTCGCCTGCGCCGCTGTCCAAGCCTTCGTCCAGCCAGTTGGATGCGTGGTCGCGATGTGAGTGGCGGAACGGCGCGGTGCTTTTGCTTTGCGGCGCGACTTCGGTGCTCCAGGCGGTGCTTGAAAGCAATCGCAGTAAGTTAAGCGACGAGCGTGCGCGGGGAGACTCGCGTGTGATCGAACCGAGGCGGCCGGCGGCACCCAGCAAGGGCACCATCGAACTCTCTTCGGCCCGACGCGATTCCCATTTCTTCTCCGACGCGTTGAAGACGCGATCCGAGCCGGGCAGTTCCGCGAATGCGACGGGGCGCGGAGCGGGCAAGTCGCGCACTTGCGGTGCTCCACGCGATGGCCATGCGATGGCCATCGCACATTCGCCACGCACAAACGACTCACGTACCTGATCGACACCCCGCGTCAGCGATTCGGGCGAGAGCTTGGCGATCTCGACCAGTTGCTCCAGCGCTTCGACAAAGGCGGGACCGTTGATCAGCGGTTCCATGGTGCGAAAGTCAAACAGGGTCGAGTACTGACTGCGGTGGCGCACCGAAGCCGCTGCGTGTGCGAAGAAGATGTCGACCGCCGAGTTGCCGGCGAGTGGTTCCAAGGTTCCCGACCAGGGCCGATCGGCGGAGCCTGCGGCAGCACCGAGCGACTCGCGGTTGGCGAGCTT
>JBJOLO010000355.1:0-3882 GCA_046045565.1 Planctomycetota bacterium
CCGCTCGTTGGACAGGTCCTTGCTCGGTGTCGGTACGGTCGCCACAGCGAAAAGGATCAAGAAATGAACGATCGCTTTCTTCATTTGGAGTAACCTCCTTATGCTCAACACCTTCCAAGGACGCGATCGGCCTCCCCTTCTAGGGGTTCACACGAAGAAGACAGATTCTTCCTCGTCAGGCCTACGAAGTGAGCAATCGGCGCCTGCCGCGAGTTTCATGAGCGGTCGGAACGCCGCCCCCTACAATTGGAATTTTGGACCAGCCGTCACAATCGCTGCGAACGAATTTCCAGCACTACCATGCCAGGAAATGCCTGCGTTGAAGCGGGAGTCGATTCCGAGGAGTGTCCCTGATCCGCTTCCGCCTGCGTTTCCCTTTCCGAGTGCGTCGCTGAATCGGGATGGAAAACCAGCAGGTTACTCAGTTCGAGCCTGCCGTTGATCGGGAAGGCGTGCGACACCGACGAATCGATCTTGCCGAGCGTAACGCCGTTTAGTTGCAGTATTCCCCGGCCCTCGTGCAGGTGGACAAGCAGATACACGTCGTCCTCGGGCGTTAGCCCTGTCGGCAATCCGAATCGCCGCTCGAAACGAAGCCCTTGCGGTGCGAGATCGTTTGGCGAGCGCAACGATGCGGCGCGGGTGGTGACGGTCCAAACACGATTCAAACGGATTTGATGATTAGACATGCATCCACTCCGCATCGCATGGCAGTCGGTACCGCATCGGTTCGAAAGGGGCGCCGTCCGCGAGGTAATTTCTTCCAGTCTTCTTGTCCATTTGCCGAGTCACAGGGAAGATGCAAGGCGAGGACGAAACACCTCGTCCTGGGGGCTAAGTTCGAACTAGGATTGGTCGGGGCTGCTGGAATCAGTATGCTTGGCCTGCGTCCGAAGACTTGTTTAATCGAGGATCAATCGTCATGAAAGTTGCAATCGTTGGAACCGGATATGTGGGCCTGGTTACAGGCACGTGCTTTGCCGACACCGGCAACGAGGTGACTTGCGTTGACAACAATCAAGCCAAGATCGATGGCTTGCTGCAGGGCGTCATTCCGATTTACGAGCCGGGCCTTTCGGAACTCGTGTTGCGAAACGCCGCAGCAGGACGCTTGAAGTTTACCACCGACCTGGCCAACGCCGTCAAGCAGGCTCGGATGGTCTACATCGCTGTGGGTACGCCGTCGTCGGAAACCGGAGCGGCAGACCTGCGAGCTCTCTGGTCGGTGGTCGATGCGATCGTGCCGCACCTGCATGATCAATCGATTGTGGTCATCAAGAGCACGGTTCCCGTCGGAACCAACACCAAGGTCTATACGCGCATCAAGGAGTTAAGCGGTCGCGAGCCGGACGTCGCAAGCAACCCTGAATTCTTGAAGGAAGGGGCGGCGATCAACGACTTCATGTTCCCTGATCGTGTTGTGGTCGGCGTGCGACGCCCCGAGGTAGCGGAAGCGCTCCAGGAACTCTACGGCCCGTTCCTCCGCACCGACAAGCCGTTTTTGGTGATGTCGCCGGAGAGTGCCGAGTTGACCAAATATGTGGCGAACGCCTTGCTGTCCACCAAAATCAGTTTCATCAATGAGATGGCCAATCTCTGCGAAAAACTTTCGGGCGACATCAATGACGTTCGTCGCGGAATCGGTCACGACCGGCGCATCGGATTCGCATTCCTCTTTCCCGGCGTCGGCTACGGCGGAAGTTGCTTTCCGAAAGATGTTCGCGCCTTGTCCTCGATGGCCCGCGATTGCCATCTCGTGCCGCGCATTCTCGATGCGGTCGATGAGGTGAACAACGAGCAGAAGAAAGTCCTGATCAACAAGGTCGAGCATCACTTTGACTCGCAGTTGCGCGGCAAAACGATCGCAATCTGGGGCCTCGCCTTCAAGCCTCGCACCGACGACATTCGCGAAGCACCTGCCTTGGTGCTGATCGATCGGCTCCTTGAGCATGGAGCGCAGGTCCGCGTGTTTGATCCGGAAGCGATGAACAACGTGCGCGCTGAGTACGGCGACAAGTTGACGTATGGCCAACGCATGATGGATATCCTCGACGGTGCGGATGCGCTCGCGATCAACACCGAGTGGGGTGATTTCCGGAATCCCGACTTCGCTGAAATGAAGCAGCGCATGAAAACGCCACTGATCTTCGACGGCCGAAACCTGTACGACCCGCACGCGATACACGAAGCGGGATTCACCTATTACTCGATCGGCCGCGCCACGGTTCGCCCGTAGCAATACCGCGTAACTCACCCGGTGGTTGATCCGTCGTTCATAATTCGGTCGTCCAGTCGACACGGTCAGCCCACCGTCACCGGGGTTTGCCCGCTTCAGCCCATCATCGTCACTCGCTACGATAGGTCCGCCACGCGGATCAGCTACGACCGCAAGGGTTGGACGGTGCGAGTACGAACATCGCTGAGGCCATCAGGCTGAACATGACTCCTGACGAATTTCGCGCATACGGCTATCAATTAATCGACCGCATCGCCGACTACCGTGCTCGATTGCACGACGGCGTCGTGCGCACCCCGGTCGAACCCGGCAGCATCAAGAGCCAACTGCCTGTCGGCCCTCCCCCTGACCCCGAACCGTTCGCGGAGATCCTGCGGGACTTCGACGCGATCCTGGAACCGGGCCTGTGCCATTGGCAACATCCGCAGTTCTTCGGCTATTTTCCCTCCAACGCGCCGCTCGCCAGCGTGCTCGGCGATTACCTCAGCACCGGACTCGGCGTCCTCGGACTCTCCTGGCAATCCAGCCCTTCACTAACCGAACTGGAGGAAGTCACGCTGGACTGGGTGCGGCAAATGGTGGGCTTGAGCACCGCTTGGCAGGGCGTCATTCAGGACACTGCCTCCACCAGCACCTTGGTCGCGCTGATCTGCGCACGAGAGCGTGCCAGCAACTACGCATTCAGCCATGGTGGCCTCCAGGCGATCAGGGAACCGCTTGTCGTTTACGTATCGGAACAGAGTCATAGCTCTGTCGAAAAAGGTTGTTTGCTCGCGGGGTTTGGCCGTCAGTCCATTCGACGCATCGGTTGTGATCATCGGTATGCGATGCGACCCGATCTGCTCGAGCAGGCGATCTGCAACGACATCGCGAACGGCTGCAAACCGTGCGCGGTGGTCGCCACGAGCGGCACCACAGCCACCACCGCCTTCGATCCGCTTGACGCGATCGCACGCATCGCCCGCGAGCAGCAACTCTGGATGCATGTCGACGCAGCCATGGCGGGCTCCGCGATGATTCTGCCGGACTGCAGAAAACTCTGGGATGGAATCGAAGGCGCCGATTCACTCGTCATCAATGCCCATAAGTGGCTCGGCGCCGTGTTCGATTGCTCCCTGTATTACGTCCGCGACGTTCAGCATCTCGTGCGTGTCATGTCGACCAGCCCCAGTTATCTGCAGACGACGGCGGACGGGCAAGTGAAGAACTATCGCGATTGGGGGATTCCACTGGGTCGTCGATTCCGCGCATTGAAACTCTGGTGCTTACTGCGTGCCGAGGGCGTTTCCGGTTTGCAAGCCCGAATCCGCCGCGATCTCGAGAACGCACGATGGCTCGAACAACAAATCCGCAGTACACCGAACTGGAACGTCGTGGCCCCGGTGCAATTGCAGACCGTCTGTTTTCGGCACGAGCCAAGCCAACTGCAAGGCGAGGCACTCGACCGCCATACGTTGAGTTGGGTTGAACGCGTCAACAACTCGGGTGTGGCCTATTTGACGCCGGCGATGCTGGAGGGGCGCTGGATGGTCCGCGCTTCGATCGGCGTCGAAACCACGGAACGTGTCCACGTGGAACGAATGTGGCAATCAGTACAACAGACGGCCCATGCAGCCCTGTCGAATGGCGGGTGATGCACCGATGGC
>JBJOLO010000383.1:0-2589 GCA_046045565.1 Planctomycetota bacterium
TGCGGAAGATGGTGGCTCAAGGAAGAGACTTGCGAGACAAACTTCAGGCGAATCAAGGAAACGCGCGACTGGGGGAATCGCTGGCTGAATTTGAACAGGAAATCCAGCGATATCATCGAGCTCGCCTCGACGCATTCCAATCGCTTTCGAGCGGGGGGAAACGGACGCTCGCGTACGCCCAAGCGTTGCTTATTGATGCGCGTGACCTGGACGAGGACAAGCTGCAAAATCCGACGCGCGGCTTTCTGCAACTTTCGCTCTTGCCGCCCCGTCCCATCGATGATCTGCGATTGACGCTTACCGGCTCCGATGGTTCAGCACTTCGTACGGATGATGGCGTCGTTCCGATCGACCTGGAAATGAATGATGCCAAGCGGATTCGCATCCAAGTCGAACCGCAGATTGATGACACCTCGCTGCCGTTGACCTGGAAATTACAAGGCGCAGACAAAAAGAAAGTCGCCATCCGGAAGGCGGGGTCGACGCAGGCGATTCAAGGTGGCGACCGGTTTCACTCGTCGCCCGCGGATCGTTCTGAGACGGTGGAACTGGACTTGCAAGCTGTTGAAGAAACAGGCAGTGTCACTGAAGCCAGGATTGTGGTGTCGGTCGGCGATGTGGAGCAGTCGATCGCGTTGCGATTGACACTGCCTTTGCCGAATCGCATCGACCTGCGCGTTGACGCCCCCGCTTGGCGGGATCTCGTGCAAGAGAAACGGATCGAGACCGCGGCAGGAACCATGCCGGAGCAAGGTTTCACAATCAAACTGATTCCGGGCGGCCGCAGCAACGACATTTCGTTCTCGCTTCAAAATCGCTCTAAGCAGGAAAAGCAGGTAACCGTGCAGCTGTATCAACTGCCGGCGGTGCCCGGTGCGCCGTGGGCACCATGGCACGTACTGCGAGGTGCGAGGGTCTTGAAGCCGATTCGCGATCGCATGGAGCGGGCGGCAGCCGAAAGTTTCCGCGGAATGAAGCTGGTGGCTCAAACCGATCCGGCCGCTCCCGTGTCGCTACCCGAGCTTGAGTCGCCGGTACGGCTCGATCTGAAACCGATCGCTGCCGAAGCTCCTGCGTCGCCCGCGCCCGCAAGCGGCACGGCCCCCGCCACGGCTCCCGCACCCGCAGCGGCACCGGAGGTGGCCCTCGACAACGGATTGCTCCTGGTGATAACCAACGCGAAAAAACCCAACGAACGATGGCTGAAATGGCTCGAATTCGACGTCCTGAACCCCAAGAACTACGCAGCGATCGAATCGAAATACGATCGCAGTCAGAAGCAGGTATCGATCGGAGTTCGATTGAGCGATCGTGACGGCGACGGTGTCCTCGACGGGCCTCCCGACCTGGCTGAGAAGAAAATCAATGTCCATTGGGATTCCCGCCTGCCTTACGAACGCACCGCGGGCGGAAGATCACGCGGTGTTCTCTCCGCAGAGCAGCCGTCGATCCGACTGTTTCGCGATTTGAGCGAAGAGACCACGCGGTTGCGCGTACCGATCACGATCGATGGCTATCCCCGTGCCGCCATCCATCAACTCGATCGCGATCGGTCGTCTGACGGTGAAGACATTGCAGACCGAATTGACTCGCCCCAAATCGCCATCGGGCAAATCGAACTCCTGAATGAACTGCGTATCTTTCTGCCCTTAGATGCAACAAGCGTTCCGCCCGATTACACAGACGAAGAATCCAAAATTCAGTACTCGTTCATTGCCAAGGACAAATCGATTGCCATCAAGCCGGTCGCCTCGGGTGACCGCAAGCTGCGGCTGCGAGTCCAGGCCGACGTGCCTCCCAATCGCTTCACACCGAACGACGGCCAGATTGACTCGACGGATGTCGTCGAAGTCGCAGTGCGAAATCTCCTTGAGCGTGGCAGCGGCGAGCCCGAAAGCTTGAAGTTGTACGCAGATCGCAAACGCACCGTGCGACTCCAACGCGTGACCGGTAGTCTCACTGTGACCACTGAAGTTGCCGATCTCACGTTCGATGTGCCGATCAGCGATATGAAGAATGTTGAACTGGAAATCGAAGCCCGGTTGCGTTTGGCCGACGACATTCGAAAACCGCATCGCGTGCGCATGTTGATCGACGGCGAGCCTCCCCGCATTGAACTTCCATTGAACAAAAGAACCCGGTTTGCCGTCGGCAAGGACAACAAGATTCTCGTAAAGGCTCGATGTGTCGATCGCCATGCCGGCGCGACCGGAGTAAAACAAGTCGCGGCGTTCCTCTACGAAGGCGGCAAGGAAAAAGGCCCACTGACAAGCGACGCTAAGCCCTTGGTCATGAGCGAACCGGGCAAACTCGTTTCCGACGACTGGTACGAGACGACATTAGACGCATCGACAGTCGATAAGGCCGGTAAATATCGGATCCGCGTGCGTGCCGAGGATGCCGTCGGGCAGGCTGCGACTGAAGATTACGACGTCGAACTCGTGTCAGGTCCTGTCGCAACGGATTTCATCTTCAAGCCATCCGAGGCCAAGGAAGGAACCAAGGACAAGGATGCAAAAAAGTAATCGCTTCGAAAGGCCAATACGACCGGCTAAGTGCCTTTTATTGGATTGAGGCTTTTTCCCATGC
>JBJOLO010000421.1:0-4982 GCA_046045565.1 Planctomycetota bacterium
TGAGAAGCGTTCGCAGCAATGGCCGTTGAATATGCCGGAGATTGCCGATGATCGTTACGTGGATCCGAAGATCACCTTTGCGACACCGCCAGCCATGTTGGTTGATCCGGTGAAATTCGGACTGCACTCGCAGATACCGCAGGCCAACACGGTGGTCGAGCAAGTGGAGTCGGGGGCAGCCCCGGCTCGGAAGGGCGATGACTCCTCGTACGACGAGAACGCACCGTTTTCGGCCGGCGGTGCGCCGGCCGGTGGCGCGGGTGGGGTTGGCGGAGCGGCCGGCTTCGCTGGTGCTGGTGCAGGTGGTGCAGGTGGTGCAGGTGGTGCTTCGGGACCGCCTGGCGGATTCGGCGGTAGCGGTGGCGGCAGTGGCCGGCCGGGTGGCGGCATGGGATCAGGCCCGCCTGGAGGCGGCGGCATGGGTTCCAGCGGCCGACCGGGCGGTGGTATGGGCGGCGGCATGGGAAGCGGTGGTATGGGCGGTGGTCGCATGGGGTCCGGGCCCCCGGGTGGAGGCGGTATGGGTTCCAGTGGCCGGTCCGGTGGCGGCATGGCGGGTGGTGACATGTCTGGTGGCGGCATGGCGGGTGGCGGTGCCGGCGGATTCTCGCAAGCTCAACCCGCAGTGCGACCCACGAAATACAAGATGATTCGATTCTTTGACTTCGATGCCGTGCCCGGCAAGAAGTACAAATATCGCGTGAAATTACTGGTCGAGGATCCAAACAATCCCAACCCGGAATGGGGAAGTCCTGCTCCTGCGGATCGCTACTTGGACACCACCGTCGCCGCACGCGTGAAGGAATCGCGTAAGCGGTGGTGGCTGGAGTCCGAGTGGAGCAAGGAAAGTGACTCCATCGGGTTGCCGTCCAAAGTCGAATATGTTGCGGGGCCGGTCGAGGTGGTGAATTACCTGGGCCTTGCCGAGCCGAGCGGGAAGCTCGTCGCGGTGACCTGGGATGAAAAGCGAGGTGCCCGCGTGCCTGGGGTGCCGCTGCGATCGAGTGAGGCTCGTGATGCCGATAAGGCGGCAGTTTTCCGAGGGACGCTGCTGAATTTCGTTTCCAAAGAAGCCAAGGTGTTACGTCCCGATACGCTCGAAATCAAAGGCGTGAAGGACCACTCGACAGTCACCAACGCGGTGGTGCTCGACATGCGACCGGGGATCGAAATTGTCTCCAATAACGTCAAGGCAACACGCGACAAAGATCGCAAGCCGTTACGTTCCAGTGGCGAGTTCTTATTGCTCGATGATGCGGGTAATCTGGTGGTCCGCGATGAACTCGAAGACTTCGACGGGTATCGCAAGTACACCTACGAGGGTGTCGAGTCGCAAGCCTCTGGCGGAGCGTCCGGAGGAGGCTCAGGTGGCAGTGACGGCGGCGGTGCACCTTCACTCGGCGGACTTGGTGCCGGTGCGGGTGGCGGTGCGGCCGCTCCCGATGCGGGCGGCGGCATCATTGGCGACAACAAGAAAAAGAAGGGCAAGTAGCCTCAGGGATTCAACGCCCTTCGGATCGACGATCTTTCTCAGGACAGCGTCGCCAAGCCTAGCCTTGGCGACGCTGTTTTTTTGTACCTAGGCCAATGGAAATGCAGAATGGGCCAACGGAAATGCAGTATGGCATTGGCCGCTTACTGCGTCGAAGCGGCCGCGCCCGTTCATGCTTTGCCCGCTAAATCCCGCCGCAAATCGCTGTCTTGTGGCCGGTAAGATTTTTTTTCTGAAAATGGAAAAATTGGCCTTTCCCGGTTTGGGGTCCTTCCCTATGATCCCGCCCCTTCAGGTCCCGAGCGGTCCGGATGGCTGTTTTGGGCTTGGGGCCGATTCGACGAGGCCGGCGTGTAGTTGAGAACCTTGCATGCCTGCGCTTGGGAAATCGGTCGGGTTGCACGAGGGTGAACTTGGGGTCGTCAGCAAGCAAGTGAAGTGAAATTCGCCGCGAGATGCGTCATCGCAACGGTCGGAGTTGCGGTAGGACACGGTCGTTGCCGTCAGGTCAACGATCTGGCCGCGCAGCCTCGCAGGTGTATTTCCAAAATCTTGCAAAACTGAACTTGACCTGCTTGTTGTACCCCAGTAATTAACCCGTCCTCGTCTGCAAACTAGTCTTGTCACACGGTTCTGGAATCCCAGCGGTGCCAATTGTCGGTCATCCACTTGGGTTTCGTGCATCTCGAAGAAGGAGAAGCGCGTTGAAACCGACTGCGAAACTATCGGGCTTTGTAACGCTCGGAGTCACCTTGTGCGCGTCTTGGACGCAAGCTGCGTCAACGACCGTCGCACCCACCACGATGATCGGGCCCACTATGGTGGGTCAGGCGCCGGCTCGTTCGGCGACCCGAACTCAATCCGACGATCTACTCCGTCGGGCCCGGCAGGCGATCCGCGAGGGTAAGTACGATCTTGCCAACAAGCTGATCAGCCAAGCCGAGGAACTAAAAGTCACGTACGATCCGGTCTTTAGTCGCTTCTCGGACACGCCAGCCAAGCTCCGCAAGGAATTGGATGCGGCTCGCGCCGCGAATGGCGGCGAAGCAGTTGCCGGTCCGGTACCGGGACTGCTCGAGAACGGAGCAGGCCGCAAATCGAATTCGCCGGCGGGCCGACGTGCTGCCGACGACGAAGAGATGTCTGACGTTGCCGTGCCGCCATCGGCGGGCGGATCGGATGACGGCAGCGGGGATGTGTTTGCCCTGCTGGGAGATGCTCGCCGAGCTCTAGCACGGGGCGAGATGGAAATGGCGGAGCGTCTGGTCGCGCAAGTGCGACAGATGGGCGGCACGTACGCGGTCAACGAGGATTCGCCGGACCGTGTCGAGGCGCTGATCCGTCAATGGAATCAGTATTCGCAGGATCCGCGTCCGGGCGTCGATGCCGGGCAGTGGGCCAAGCAAAAAGCTCAAAACCTGATGGAGCAGGCTGAGTGGTTGAAGCGTTATGGAGAGATGGACGTCGCCAACCAGCTGCTCAATACCGCTCGCCAGCAGGCTGCCTCCTACGGTCCATTCGACCGCAATCCGCAGAAAATGCTGGGCAACATGCGAGCCAATGCGGAGTCAGCGGTGGAGCGTGAAGTTGCCGGTATTGCCGGGGCTGCCAATCGGGTCGTGGACCGGACGGCAAACCGCGTGAACGGCACAGTAAATAAGGTGCAGGGAGCCGTTCGCGAGGAAGCGAGCGACGTTGCGGATGCGATGCGAGAAGTGCAGAGTCTGATGGCTAAGGCCCAGGCCGCGAAGGACCGCGGGGAACTGGAGCTCGCCTTGAGACTCGTGAATGAAGCCAAGTCCTTCCGACTGCCGGACGAAGCATTCCGCTCGGGTGAAACCCGCCCGTGGCAGGTGGCGTTGGAGATCGATAGCGAACTGGCACGTCGTGGCGGTGTGGCTCGTGCAAACGCAGAGGCCCCCGAATCCGATGCACGGCCGGGCCGTTTCGGTGTGACCCAAGGCGGTTACGATCCCGGTCAGGACACCTCCCGAGTCATTCAAGCCAATGCGGCCTCGCCTTCGCGAGCCCAATTGAGCGACGAAGGGGCCGTGGTAACACAGGGCCAGCAGCTCTATCGGGAAGGTATCGAACTGTTGCAACAACAGGATCGCGAGGGAGCCCTACGTGCTTTCCGCGAGGCGTGGAAATTCCAAGCGGAACTGGATCCGGACACCCGGCGACAGCTGCGAGAAAAGTTGACGGTCTTGTCGGAGTCCGTGCCGGCCGCAGCCCCTGCGGGACGCGAGCCTTCGGCGTTGGAGTCGATCGCCAGCCGTCAGCAGATTCTGCGTCAGAAACTGCTAAGCGAAATTGCCAGCGAACGGGACGCTGCCCGGGCGACGGCGAGCGAAGATCCGCGAGCCGCCCTGTCGCGGTTGCAGCGACTGCGTGAACGTGTCACGCAATCGGAAGTGGATCCGGCCGGTCGCAAGCAGTTGCTGACGATGGTTGATCGCGAGATCAGCGAATTGGATGTGTACATCGAACAACACCGCGGTGAAATCGAAAACAACGAACGCAACCGCGAAATCCTGACCGACGTCGAGCGTCGTCGCCGCGTCAAGGTCGAGATGCAGACCAAGTTTGCGGAACTTGTCGATCAGTTCAACGACTTGATGGACGAAGCCCGGTATGCCGAAGCGGTGGTCTTGGCTCGGCAAGCTCAAGAACTCGATCCCGAGAATCCGGTCGTCGAGAACTTAAGCTGGAAGGCTCGATTCGCGATGCGTCTGGCCGAACAGAAGCGGATCGATGATGCGAAGGAGGAAGGTTTCCATAAGGAAATGAATGAGAACCTCCACATTGCGGCCACGCCGATGGATACGAACAACCCGATCTCGTTCAATATCAAGGATTGGGATGAAATCAGCCGTAAGCGTCTGCAGTGGCAGCAGCGGCTCCGCAAGCGATTCTCGCCGACCGAGCTGGAGATTCAGCGATCGCTGAGTCAGATGGTCGATGTGCAATTCGACAACATGCCTTTAAAGGAAGTGGTCAGTGCTCTGGAGAAGCAATCCGGCATCAACATCTTCCTCGATCCTTCGGGAATGGCGATCGAGGGTGTAACGTCGGATACTCCGGTATCGCTGACGCTGGCCCGACCGATCTCGCTGCGAAGTGCTCTGAATCTCATCCTCGAGCCGAAGCGACTCGGGTACGTGATTCAAAACGAAGTGCTGAAGATCACCAGTTCGCAAACCAAGGATTCGGATGTCTACACGCAAGTGTACGATGTGGCCGACTTGGTCATTCCGATTCCGAACTTCGTGCCCGGCTATAACACGGGTCTGCCAAGTGCCATCGAGCAAGCTCAGCGTTCGATGGGATTGGGTGGCGGTTTGCAGGCGGGTGGCGGAGCCCCGATGCAATTGACTGGCAATCAATCGCAGAACATGAATCCTGCGGTGATGGCTCAAATCGGCGGCGGCATTGCCCCGGGCAGTGCAACACGACCATCGCACCAGGTGGGTGCCGGTCCGGGTGGTCT
>JBJOLO010000464.1:0-4735 GCA_046045565.1 Planctomycetota bacterium
GTTGCGGATCTGAAAACGCCGAAGGTCGCTGACCGCAGCCCAGGCACAACTCAGACACACAATCAAACTTGGAGTGGCAGACCACATTGGTGCATACCCTCCAATCACCACGTCTGTTGACAGGAGCAACGAGAATCCATTCGATTTACTCACTACAGACGATCGACGATTTGTTGGAACAAATCTCGGATTGTCGTTCCCAACGTTGTGATCACGACGATGCAAACCACCGAGATCAAACCGACGAGCAAGCCGTATTCAACGAGGCTCGCCCCTTCTTCATTCTTCCGAATGAATTTCCCGAAAAAGTTGTTGATGCGAGACATGGCACGATCTCCTTGAAAAAAGTTTTTGTGTACCCGATACCCTGCTTATCAAGGACTGCATATTCCGGGCCAACTCATCACCAACGCAAATAGAGCGCAGCAGCCGCGTCGAACTTGACGAAATCGGTACGAACGCATCGATCGAGACCAACTTTTCGGTGGTAAGGATGGCGCGCTATGCGCGATTTCGCACGCGTGACTTTTCGAACGCGTGGCGATCGAGGCAAGGTGTGCGGGGGGCCGGTGAAAATCGGCCCGCAAATCGAGGAGGCAGATCGTCGGGGAATCGAATATCGGTCGTTCAACCGACTGCGAGATGACGTACGAAACGCGGCACGCGAATTGCCCCTTCTCTTTCGGGGGCAGAGGGCTCAGCCACAAGGCACCGAGTCCTCTGCAGTGTCCACCTCCCCGCGAGTTCCAGCAGCTATCTTCGCAGTGATCGTGCCGCCATGAAAACCTTCGTTCTGATTGGCTCGGAAAATCAGGAGCACGGCGAAATCGCCCGCGACATTGTGGCGCGCGCCGGATTCGAATCGACGCCTCAACCCGTCGTGACGCTCGACCTGGTCGCCGATCGCGCCAGTCAGTTCCGAGCCGATGCGGTGGTCGTATTCCTGACGGACCACATCGAACAGGGTCAGCGGGCAATCCAAACGGTCAAGCAGGTCTGCAACACTCATCTGCTGGCGGTAGGACCGGCGCGGGATCCGCAATTAATCCTGCGGACGATGCAAATGGGGGCCGACGAATACCTGGACGAGTCGGTGTGGAATCACCAGCTATCGGAGGCGCTGGTTCGTTTCAAGGCGCGTGGTCAGGCGCATTTGCGGCCACAACAACCTTGCAAGACCATCGGCATCCTGGCACCCAGCGGCGGCAGCGGTTCCAGCACGCTTGCGGTCAACATCGCGGTCGCTCTGAGCCAAAACCATGGATCCTCCCTCCTGCTCGACCTGCGTCTGACTGCCGGCGATCTCGCGGGAATGCTGGACGTCCATCCCGCCTATTCCATCAGCGACCTTTGTCAACGGCTTGATCGACTTGACCAAGTCATGTTCGAGCAATTGCTGGTTCGTCATTCGAGCGGTGTGCATTTGCTCGCCGCACCGACGGACTTAAAGGACGCGGGACACATCACCTCGGCAGTCGTACGTCGCGCCCTGGCACTGGCCCGAATACGGTTTCCCTACGTGGTCATGGACATCGATCATTCCTACAGCGAACTCGAGACCGAAGCCCTGTGGCAATCAGATCTGCTCGTGCTCGTTGTGCGGCTCGATTACACCTCGGTGCGAAACTGTCGTCGCGTTCTCAGCCACCTCGCTGAATTGGGGATTCCCTCGGAGCGAATCCGCCTGGTCGCGAATCGCTACGGCGAATCGCAGCAATTAACGCTGGACCAAGCAGAGGTAGCCCTCGGGATGAAGTTCCGCCACCAGATTCCTGACGATCCGGGCAATGTGCATCTGGCGACCAACGAGGGCATTCCCGTGGTTTTAAGAAAACCTCGCGCACGCGTTTCGCGAAGCTTATCGGCACTCGCCGAATCACTCCAGGAGACCCCGGCACCGACGAACAACACCTAACACTTCGCCACCTGCGCGTCCCATCTCGCACCGACGCCAATGCAAAAAAGCTTGGGCAAACTTTTGAAGACAAAGGACTCCATCATGAGCTGGATTAACCGGACCAAAAAAGTGGAACCTGTTGTCGACTTCCCAACGCCGACGAGAACGTTGACGCCCGAGCCCGCCATTCCCGGTGCGGCCACGACGAAATCGACCACGCCTCGAGCAACCGCCTCCGAGACTTCTCTCAGCGGTGCGACGACCCCAGGATCGGCCACACCCGGGGCCGCTCTCCCTTGGACCATCGACCCCGGTTCATCCCCAGTGCAGCCACCGATGCTGCCACCGATGGCTGAACCCATTCCGACACCCGTCGTAGCCGCTTCGACCAAACTTCCCGGCGCTCCCGCGGGTCCGTCACTTCAAGTTCCTCCGACAGGTCTGGTCGAAGAGGAGAACTGGTACAGCGCGCTGAAGCGCGATATCCACCAGCAGGTGATCTCGGCGATGGATATTGGCCATATCGGCCATCTCTCGGACGAACAAATGCGGATTGAAGTCCGTCGGCACGCAGAGACCATTTGCCGCAATCGCAAGGACCTTTTGAGTCTTCACGAACGAGAGCGGCTGGTGGATGAGGTGTTGGATGAGGCCTTCGGATTAGGGCCGATCGAGCCACTGATCCGTGATCCCGATGTCACCGACATTCTGATCAACGGGCCGAAGATGATCTACGTCGAGCGGCGCGGGAAGCTGATCAAAACCCCCGTGATGTTTAATGATCTCCGCCACTTGATGCACGTGGTTCAACGCATCGTTTCCAAGGTCGGACGGCGGTTGGACGAACGCACACCGATGGTCGATGCTCGACTGGCGGACGGCAGTCGCTTGAACGCCATCATTTCACCGCTGGCGCTGGACGGCGCGCTCGTGTCGATTCGCCGATTCCCCAGCACCCCGCTGATGATCGAGCAGCTTGTGCAGAACGAGTCGATTACGGCAGAGATGGTTCAATTCCTGTCGGCGTGCGTGGAGGCGCGCGTGAACATCGTTGTGTCTGGAGGTACGGGTAGCGGAAAGACGACGCTGCTGAATGCACTATCCCGATTTATTCCTGCGGACGAACGCGTCGCAACAATCGAGGACGCCGCGGAACTTCGACTGCAACAACCGCACGTGGTTCGCATGGAAACGCGCACCGCCAATCTGGAAGGCGAAGGTGCGGTGACGACGCGCGACCTGGTTCGCAACGTTTTGCGCATGCGGCCCGACCGCATCATCGTCGGCGAGTGCCGTGGCCCGGAAGCACTCGACATGCTGCAAGCGATGAATACTGGCCACGAGGGCAGCTTGACCACGATTCATGCCAACACGACCCGCGATGCCATGAGCCGCCTTGAAATGATGGTCGGCATGGCCGGATTCGAAGTTCCGATCTGGGTCATTCGACGTCAAATCGCCTCGGCGATCCACATCATCGTCCAAGTCTCACGCATGATGGGCGGCTTGCGGAAAATCACCAAGATCTCGGAAATCACGGGCATGGAAGGCGACATTATCTCCATGCATGACTTGTTTGAGTTCAGGCAAACGGGTTTGGACGAAACGCGTGCGGTGCGAGGGATGTTCACCGCGCTTGGCATCCGCCCCGCCTTGTTGGAGCGACTCGAGGCGTACGGCGTCGCGGTGCCGATGGAGATTTTTGACAAACGCGTGCTGCTGACGTGCGACGGGAGACCGAAAAAATGAACATCCTATGGCTATCCTTGGCGTTTGTGGCTGGATTCCTTTTTGTATTCGGCCTGAACTTGATCGCTGCCGATTTCATGCGATACCGGCGCGAGGCGGTCCGGCACCGATTAGAAGAGGAGGAACAAGCCCTCAATCGTGAGCGGGCACGCGGCTCGTTGGCGAAACGCGAGTTATATGAACTGGCTGCGGAAGGATATGTCGATCTATCGCAGCAGGAAACGATCACGGATCGCGTCGGCGGAATGCTGACGCAAGCGGGAATCCACTCCAAGCCGCGGGACATTATCCTGTTCTCCGTCGTCCTGGCACTCGTGCCCGCTGCCTTGCTTTTCCTCTGGATTCAAAACTGGATTCTGGCCCTCGTCGTTGGCATGGTCGGGGCAACGCTACCCTACCTGTTTGTTTCCCTCAAGCGAGCTCAACGCCGCAAGCAACTGGTCGGGCAAATGCCTGACGCCTTCGAATTGATGGCGAGGGTGCTCCGGTCCGGACAAACCATTGGACAAGCCTTGCGCTCGGTTTCGGAGGAATTCTCGCGACCGATTTCCGAAGAGTTCGGATTGTGCTGGGAACAACAGAATCTGGGACTATCACCCGACGCGTCCTACTTCGAATTGGCGCGCCGGACCGGCGTGCTTGAAATGAAAATCTTTGTCGTGGCTCTTGCCATTCATCGCACGACAGGCGGTAACCTGGCGTCCCTGCTGGAGAAACTCGCCAACGTCATTCGACAACGTCAGCGAATTCGCGGGCATATTCAAGCATTAACTGCAGAAGGTCGCTTCCAAGCCTACATCCTGATGGCATTGCCCTTGGTACTCCTGTCGGTGATTTGCGTTTTGAATCCGGGCTATGCGCAGGTGCTGCTCGATAATCCCTGGCTGCTTGTAGGCATGCTCATTTCCGAGTGTATCGGCGGGCTATGGATGCGATCGATCGTCAACTTCGACTTTTGAATAGGAGATGCCGTGTTCGGTAATTCGGCACGGTCGAGCGATCATGAACATCTACTCTATACTCCCCTGGGTCGGCGCGGTGGCGAGCCTTGTGATTCTCGCGCTGCTGTTGCGTTCCTCTTCCAAAACA
>JBJOLO010000160.1:0-5146 GCA_046045565.1 Planctomycetota bacterium
GGCACTGGGAATCGGGGCACTGGGAATCGGGTTGTTGTGCCCGGCTTGTCTTACCAGGGTTGTCTTACCAGGGTTGTCTCAGGCTCGTCATTGCCTAGGATTGTCGTATGAGCGAATCAAAAGGCAAGACGCCTGGGGAATCTCTGACCACGCCTGTGCAGTTTTTGAAGGGCGTGGGGCCGGAGCGAGCGGAGTTGCTGCGCCGTCTGGGACTACGGCACGCGCGGGATGTGCTGTTTTGTTTTCCTCGCGACTACGAGGACATGAGCGAACTGCGGTCGATCGGAACGCTTGAGGAGGACAAAGCGGTCAGTGTTTGCGGCACGGTGGAGGAGGTGGAGCAGCGGACGACTGCGGGGGGCCGCATCGTGCTGGGGGTCCTGATTCGCGAAGGCGATTTTTTCCTGCGGGCCACGTGGTTTAATCAGCCGTTCTTGCGGCAGAAATTCCGCTGGGGGGCGCGGGTGTTGTTCTCGGGGAAGCCGAAATTAAGCGGCTTTCGCTGGGAGATGGTGCATCCCAAGGTGATTTTCCTGGGGGCCGAGGAGTCGCCTCCAACGGGGCAGATCCTGCCCGTGTATCCGCTGACCGAGGGCATCAGCCAGCCGCAGATGCGAAAGGTGGTACACGGGTGCGTCGATGCCTACGGTCCGCTGTTGGAGGAGGTTCTTCCCGAATCGCTGCGGGATGAAAAGCAGTTGTGGCCGATTCATGCGGCGCTGCCGCAGATCCATGCGCCCCGCGATCGCGCTGCGCTGGAGCAAGCCAGACGTCGTTTCGTCTATCAGGAGTTGCTCGTGTTGCAGTTGGCGTTAGCGCTGCGGCGAGGACGTCGGGCTCGCGAAAGCAAGTCGCCTCCCCTGCCCTGCTCGACACGGGTCGATGAGCGAATTCGACGCTTGTTTCCCTTCCCGCTGACGAGCGACCAGTCGCAGGCGGTTGCCGAGATCGTCGCGGACATGGGACGGGACGTGCCGATGAACCGTTTGCTGCAAGGCGATGTCGGCAGCGGAAAGACGGTGGTTGCGCAATACGCGATGCTGGTTGCAGTTTCCAACGGCTATCAGGCGGCGCTCATGGCTCCGACGGAAGTGTTGGCGCGTCAGCACGCCCGCTTCCTCGAACGCAGCTTGGCAGCCAGCAAAGTGCGCATCGGCATGCTGACCGGCTCGATTTCACCCGCAAAGCGACGGAAGTTGCTGGAGGAAATCTCGGAAGGGAAAATCGATTTGATTGTCGGTACCCATGCCGTGATTCACGCGGTGGCACGGTCCGAAGCCCGATTTGCCAAGCTGGGTCTGGTGGTGATTGACGAGCAGCACAAGTTTGGCGTCCGCGAGCGGGCGACGCTGAGACAGGCAGGCTTGGAACCGCATTACCTCGTGATGACGGCGACTCCGATTCCGCGCACCGTATCGATGACCCTGTTCGGCGACCTCGATATTTCGTACCTCCGCTCGTCGCCGCCAGGCCGGCAGCCGGTCCACAGTTATTTCGCCGGCGACGAACGGCGCGAACGCTGGTGGGATTTCTTCACCAAGAAGCTGCGCGAGGGACAGCAAGGGTTCGTCATCGCCCCGCTGGTAGAAGACCCCGAGGAAGATATCGCCGATGCGTTCGCCCAATGGAACGAAGGACAGGATAGCGAACCGATCGAAGCAGCGCAGGAAGTCGCGTTCGATGCGGTTCCCGTGGCGGCGCATGCTCCGCAGATGAAAAACAATTCAAGCGGTCAGCAACCTCGCGGTGATTTGCTGGAGAACCTCGCGGATGAGGAAGCTCCGGAACCGCAGCGGACTCCGATCGCCAGTGTTGCGCGGGCGTACGAGACGCTGGTCAATGGACCGCTCGCCAACTTTCGCGTCGACTTGATTCACGGTCGCATGACCGCCGAGGAAAAAGATGCAGTCATGGAAAAGTTCCATCGCGGCGAGACGCAGGTGCTGGTTGCGACCTCGGTGATCGAAGTGGGGGTCGATGTCCCCAACGCGAGTGTCATGACGATTGAGAATGGCGAGCGTTTCGGATTGGCCCAACTGCACCAATTACGTGGCCGAGTCGGGCGAGGCTCGCACGCCGGATTCGTTTGCGTGTTCGGAAATCCCGCTTCCGACGGATCGCGTCAGCGACTGGAGGCGTTCACGCGGACGAATGACGGGTTCGAGCTTGCGGAGCTTGATTTCGGCCTGCGCGGACCGGGCGACCTGTTCGGGACGCGACAGCATGGCTTGCCACCGCTGCGCGTTGCCGACCTGCAGCGGGACAGCCAAATGCTGCTGGACGCCCGCCGCGATGCGCAGGCGATCATCGCCGCCGATCCGGAACTGACAGCCCCTGAATACGAAAAGCTGCGCCGCATGGTGATGATCCGCTACGGCGAATCGTTGGAACTCGTGGACGTCGGCTGATCGCTGCTGCTGCTGCTGCTCGCGAGCGAGTTCGGCATTACTCGTATCGCAAGGCTTCGATCGGGTCGAGTCGGCTGGCACGGTAGGCGGGGTAGAAGCCGAAGAACATACCCACCCCTGCCGCGAACACGAAAGCAATCACGCCTGCCGGCACGGAGACGACGATCGGCCATTTCGAACCGCTGGTTGCCCAGTTGATGGCGATCGTTGCACCGACGGAGAGTATCACGCCCAGCAGGATGCCGATCAGGCCTCCGATGCAGGAAAGCAGCACGGCTTCAATCAGAAACTGGCGCAGGATGTCCCCCGATCGTGCGCCGACAGCCATGCGGATGCCGATTTCGCGAGTTCGTTCGGTGACGGAAACGAGCATGATATTCATGATGCCGACGCCACCGACGATCAGCGAGATCGCGGCGATGGAGGCGAGCATCATGGTGAGCGTGCCTGTGACGATCGCAAATACGTTGGCGATTTGCGTGGTGT
The DNA here is from genome assembly GCA_046045565.1 of Planctomycetota bacterium. GTDB lineage: Bacteria > Planctomycetota > Planctomycetia > Pirellulales > Pirellulaceae > VGZA01. Next base: position 2,895 of record JBJOLO010000160.1, read on the forward strand.
TCTGCACATCGAAGTCCGGCGGTTCTCCGGTGTTGATGTGATGCCGCTCGAGCAGCAGTTGGTTGATTTCGTTTTCCGCGTCGGGCATGACGGCGGCGGTTCGTGCCGAGACCAGCAGCGCGTTGACGTTGTCGAATTCGGAGCCCTGAAGTCGCTTGCGCACGCTGGTGTAGGGCATGAGCACAATGTTGTCCAAATCATTGCCCACCATGTCGGCTCCCTTCTTTTCCAGGATGCCGATGACGCGGAAAGGGATGTTCTTGATGCGGAGCGTTTGGCCTACCGGATTCTGCGTTTGAAAGAGGCGTGCCACGATGGTTTGGCCGATGACGCAGACTTTCGATGCGGATGTCTCATCGCGTTTCGTGAAAAAACTTCCGCCCTGTAGTGGCCAATTGCGCACCGTCAAATAGTCGATGCCGACACCGTACATCTCGCGTGGACTCCAGTTGGAGTTCCCGAAGATGATCTGCCCGGTTGCGCCGACGATCGGAGAAGACGCGAGGACGGAGGGGCATTCGACCCCGATCGCTTCGGAGTCGCGAGCGGTGAGGGTCGGCGTGTTCGCTTGACGTACCCCGCCCTGGCGTCGACTGCCCGGGAAAACGACCAGCACGTTGGTGCCTAGACCCTCGAACTGGCTTTGAACAAGTCCACTGGCGCTTTGGCCGATCGATACCATCGCGGTCACCGCCGCGATGCCGATGATTACGCCCAACATGGTCAGTCCGGCGCGCATCTTGTTCTTTGCCAGGGCGCGAATGGCGACGCGGATGGTTAACCAAAAACCCATGTTCGCGTAGTTCCTTCTCGACGCGGTTGGAAGCGTCAGGGGTTACGTTCCGGGAGCTTTTTTCGGGCGAATGCCGGTTACCAGCGGTTTGCCATCATCCAACTCGCCGCGAACCAGTTCGGTGAAATGGCTGTCGCTTAAGCCGGTCTCCACTTGAATAGCACGCAGCCACTCGCCGTCGCTGTACCAAACATGACGCTGATTGCGTTTCCGACGGATGTCGGCCCGTTCCTCCGCCGAAAGATTGGTGTCGATCGCCTCTTCCTGCTCGCTTTGGAAATCCTCGCGGACCTCGAGCAATTTGCGGTCGTCCGGATGAACATATTTCGGGTCGGGATAAAACCGAAGTGCTGCGTTCGGGATCTTGACGATGTCCGTCTTTTGGTCGATGTGAAAGGAAATGGTCGCAGTCATGCCGGGCCACAGTCGCAAGTCGGGATTCTCCACGCCGATGACGACCGGATAGGTCACGACATTCTGCGTGCTGGTGTGGCTGAGACGGATTTCAAGCACTTTGCCGCGAAAGAGATCGTCAGGGTAGGCGTCCACCGTGAAGTAAACCGGTTGTTCCTCTCGTTGAGCCTGGGAGATCAGACCGACGTCTGCTTCGTCCACCGACGCGTGCACGTGCATCAGCTTGCGCATGTCCTGGCCGATGATGAACAGTTCCGGTGTCTGAAACTGGGCGGCCAACGTCTGTCCCGGATCAATCTTCCGGTTGATGATGATTCCGTCGACCGGCGACTTGATGTCAGTGTAGTTCAGGTTGGCAACGGAGTTTTCGAGTGCCGCCTTGGCTTGTGCTACGGACGCTTCGGCCACTCGCACCTGAGCTTCGAGTGACATCCTCGTGAACTTGACCTTGTCCATTTCGGCTTGTGCAATGAACAGCTCGTCTTCAGCTCGGAGGGCGATGGCGCGTTTCTCGTCGTTGATGGCCTGCTGCAATTGAGCCTGCGTGCGATTCACGTCGGCTTCGCGAGTCAGCAGGGTCGCCTGGTCCCGCTCGACGTTCGACTGATAAAGCCGCGGGTCGATTTTCGCGAGCATGTCCCCTTTTTTCACGGGCTGATTGAACTCGCCGTAGAGTTCTATCACCGGGCCGGATACGAACGATCCGACTGAGACCGAGAGTTGCGGTTTCACGGTGCCGGTCGCATTCACGACCGAGACAATTTGACCTCGCTCGACTTCAGCGACGCGCCAATCGGGAAGATTGCGTTTGCGCCACCACTCCTGGACCGGTTGGGCAGCGACGAAACCGGCGGCACCAATCAAGGCCAGTACGACAATCACTCGAAGGAAAATCTTCATAGTACTCGTAGCTTAAACAAGGAACTTGCTGTGGAGCAGTTTGGTCATGGTACCGCAGAGCCTGGAACTGCTCAGACTGGAACCGTTGATCCCGGAACCGTTGTGCCCGGAACCATTGAGCTCGGTTTCACGAGGTCAGGAGTAC
>JBJOLO010000544.1:0-5021 GCA_046045565.1 Planctomycetota bacterium
AAGCACCTCTGCGGATCGCTCCGAAAAATCACACGGACACAGAATTCTGGATATCGGTTGCATGGCATGGTCTCCCGAGCCCTCGCATCGCAGCAACAGGCTTTGTCAAACGCTCGTGCCGATCGCTGGCTCATACGCCTGAGCCACATTCAGCGACTCGCGTGCAAGCAGTGCCGCGAGATCGTCGGCGGTCATCATTCCCATTAGATTGTCTTGACGATCGATGATTGGCAAGCGGCGTACCTTGTGTCCTCGCAGGTACTGCGTTGCGTTAAAAACTCCCTGATCGTCCCAGATGGTAATCACGGGGGACGACATGATCTCACTCACGGGTGCCGCTACATTCACGCCACCGGCGATACACCGCAGGGTCATATCACGGTCGGTCACGATGCCAACCACTTTTCGGTCTTTTGTCACGACCACCGCCCCGACATTCTTTTCTTTCATCAGTTTCGCCGCGGCACCAATGGAAACCGTGGGTTCGATCGTGGCCACCTGTTCATGGAACATTTCGCTGAGCTTCATGACTACGTCTCCTTACCCTCTTAAGCGGACCTTCGTTTGCCTTCCCAACGCGGCGGGATGACTCGCGGTCATTCTGGCGATCGCAGTCCTGGCTGCGACCACGGAGCATCCCCGACCGACTTCCTTAACTGCAACCGCCGGGCCAATCCCATCTGATCGCGATGACATCGACAGACGGCCCGTTTTCAACCTCACTTCTGGAGCGGGAAGTGTGCGGAGCGTGCTAGAACGCGCGGTGGGCCTTCGCTTCGACGGCACATATGCCGTCGTGGCGCGCATTTCCCGATCATCCCAGAACCATTTGCCTTTCACCGCCTAGCCGACAAGCGAAACGCAACCAACCATCGGTTGCGGCACGATACTTGCCGCCTTTTGCCTCTTGCTTCGTCGGAGCACCTGAGCGATCCCGTGGAAGTCGAACAAGCAACCGGATCAGGGACCCTTCCAGGCACCGGACAACAAGGCGGGCTGCTGTGGCCATCGATCTGTCAACAACTTACCTCGGACTGCGGCTCTCGAATCCGCTCATCGCATCCAGTTCGCCATTGACTGGTAATCTTGACTCGTTACGCCGCCTGGAAGATGCCGGCGCGGCGGCCGTCGTCCTGCCCTCTTTATTTGAAGAGCAATTGCCCTCTGTTATTTCCGGCTCGGAGATCTCGTCGGTAAAACCGGCTGATCCCGCAGCAAACAACGCCTCTGCTGCTGGGTATCGCTCTGACTCCGAAAACGATCCTTCGGGGCCGGATGCGTATCTCCAGTTGATTCATCGAGCGAAATCGGCACTTCGCATTCCTGTCATCGCCAGCTTGAACGGGTTTTCACTAGGTCGATGGTTAGACTTTTCGGGGCAGCTGCAGCAAGCCGGAGCAGACGCAGTCGAATTGAATGTGTACCTGGTGCCAACCGATTCACACCTTTCGTCGCAAGACATCGAACTCCATTACCTGAGTCTGCTTCAGCAGGTGGTGCAATCCACGCACATCCCTATTGCGCTGAAACTATCGCCTCACTTTAGTGCGCTGCCCAACTTCGCGAGGCAACTCGTTGCGAGCGGCGCACGAGGCTTGGTGCTATTCAATCGATTCCTGGAACCCGATATCGATACCGAACAGCGGTCCTATCATCCGCAGCTCTTGCTTAGCAACCGCCAGGAGTTGCGTTCCGTGCTTCGATGGATTGCGATCTTGCGAGATCAAATACCGTGCTCGCTTGGCGCCACCGGCGGCATCCATCAGGGCGAAGACGTCTTGAAAGCGATCCTTGCCGGAGCCGACGCAACGCTGCTGGCTTCGATCCTACTCCGCAACGGACCCGATCATTTACTCGCGTTAGGCCAGGAGCTCGTCATCTGGATGGAAGAACACGAACGATCTTCGCTGCGACAAATGAAAGGAATGATGAGCTACGGGAATTGTCCCGATCCCAGTGTTGTAGCCCGCCACAGTTACACCGCGGCGATGCAATCGTTCATCGATTGGCGGAATTGGCTGACCTGAACTCACAGCGGCCTGCCATGCTGTTAGGGTGCGGCACGCTCCATCGCTGGTTCATTTCGGCCGCTCGAAGCGACCGCCAGAGAATCGCCGGCCATCAAATCCTCCTCAGCGAAAGCCGCCTGGCGAAGTCCTCGGCAAATCGCTTCGGAATCGAACGGACTGTCATCGGAGGTATCGACGCAGAGACCCGGCAGGGCTGCCGTGTCTTCTTGCCACGCAGCGAGCTGTTTGTCGTAGAACTCCGGTCGCGCATCCGAAAGCGATCCCCCGGCCGCTGCGCGCTGGGCAATCCGCCTGCAAGCGGAACTTTTCGACGCTTCACATCGCAACACAAAAAGTCCTGCTCCATGCGTGGCCGCAATCGCGGCAGCCCGCGTGCGTAAGGCTGCGACGAGGAATGTCCCGTCAAGTATCACCGAGAGACCATCTCGCAGATATTCTTCCGCCAAGCGAAACATCTCCTCATAAACTGCATCACGATGCTCGGCCTGATAGATCCCTGCATCAAATGCCGAGGACTCGCTTGGGATCGGGAAAATGCGGCGACGAATTTCATCGGTCTGCAGATGACGGCATGACAGGAATTCCTGTAATTGCTGTGCAATGGTCGTTTTTCCGGTTCCTGACACGCCGCAGACCACAATCATCAGCGGTCGTCCGATGTGTGCGGCGTAGCGACCGGCCAGATCGAGATACATCTCCGCGTTGCCGTGCTGTCGCGCCGCAGTATCGCGACAGGCCGGCGAAGCCTCGTGCATCGCCTGAGACTCGCGCAAGACGCTGACCTTCGCCCGCACGATCGCCCGGTATGATTTGTAAAACGGTACGAGCACTCTCGGAGGCCGATCGGCACTCAACTTTAGATAGCGATTCAACACCGCCTCCCCCAAGGCCGGCGCATTCAAGTAATCGCATTCCATCGCCAAGTAGGCCAACTCGTCCACCACATCGATGCGCCGCAGTTCGGAATTGAATTCCACGCAGTCAATCACCAGCGGTGAACCATTCAGATAGATGTGCTCGGGACGCAAATCGCCGTGTCCATCGATAATCCGTCCGTCGAGCACACGGACATCAAACACCTCGGGGGCCAGGTGCAGCAGTTGGAGTTGTGCCGCGTGGATCCGCTCGACTGTCAGGCGAGGAAGTTGATGGGCCCCCGCCGACAATTCATCCCGGTTCTCGCATACCAGTCTGTTCAGGGTGCGTCGGTAGTCCTCCACCTGAACGGCAATGGGAGGCTGGCCGCGATAAAAGTCCGCGAGAAATGAGGCCAGGCCGTCGATGTCCTGCGTCGAGACTCTGCCCGCATTCAAACGATTGCAAAGATTCTGCGCGTCTTGCAACCGGCGCATGCGCACCACCCAGTCCACCACCGTCCCGCGACCGTTCAATTGCAGCGATTTTCCATCGCTGGTGATCGGCATCACATCCAGGTAAACATTCGCCGCCATGCGTCGATTGAGACGAAGCTCTTCGCGGCACGCCCATTCGCGCTGAGCCAATTTCGAGAAGTCCAGAAACGGAAACTGCACCGCTTTTTTCAGCTTGTAGGCGTAGTGCGGTGTGCGGAAGACCCACGAGATGTGCGTTTCAATGCACTCAACTTGGCTTGGATGATCGGGATAGGTGGCGGGGGATTGCAGGAAAGAGACGAGCCGATGCGTATCCATCGTTTCCTTGGATTCCGCTGCGGCTTTGTGATCAACGCGACTCATGTTTCGTCCTCCGGACCGCGATAGCTGCCTCATGCGCACAGCATCGCGCGTGCAACGAGCGATACCCTTCTTCTTCGAGATGCATTATCTGTGCCGACCAAGTTGCCCCTCGATCGTCGCCGAATCGATGCGGAGAATCCCTTCCGCGCAAGGCCCTGTGCGATGATGCACGGTGGCGATCCACAAGGCACACTTTTCTTGTCTCCGTACCCTTCCGCACATCCATCTTCGACGGACTTTTCCGAGTTCGAATCCGCATTCGTTGCGAATCGTGTCTTCGTTCCTCCTCGCGGCCCAAGAGTTGCGACGTGTTTTTTACGACGAACACAACCCAAGCCAAGCGAACGTCGCTGAGCGGCGTGCAACGTCGGACGAAGTTCCGCTCTGCGGAGCGGTATGCCTCGTCGCAGCTTTACTCGTCGCAGCTTTACTCGTCGCAGCTTTACTCGTCGCAGGGAGAACGATCATGAAGAAGCTAAAAACAATCCTTTGGGCCACCGACTTCCACCCCTCCTCGAAACCCGCGGAGCAGGTCGCGGTCGACTTGGCGTGGCGATTCGATTCCCAAATCAGCTTGCTGCATGTGGTGCCGCCCTCGGGTTCTGTCGTCAGCGACGACCATCGACGCGTACTCGGCAGGAAAATGCTCGACGAAACAGCCAAAACGCTGCAGAACCAGCGGGTTGTCGTCGAGGAATCGACGGTGGTGAGCGGCTCGGCGGCGGATCGCATCCTGCGAAAGGCCGAATCGATGAACGCAGATCTCATCTTATTGGGCGCCGGCGGCAAGATGGATGGCGACCGGTGCCGAGTCGGTCCGACGTGTCTCGCGGTAATGGAACACGCCCGCCAACCGGTCATGGCCGTCTTGCCGGGCAGTCATGCTCCGACGTTTCGGCGGATTCTCTGCCCGGTCGATTTCTCGGCCACATCACTGCGGGGGTTGAACAATGCGATTCGACTGGCGAAAGCCTTTCGAGGCCAATTAGTGGTTGCCACGGTGTTTCCTGCGAGCACCTGGATGGACACCCTGGTGGCAGCCGGGGCAGGCCTGGATGTCGATGCGGATGTGGAGCAGGGCTGGCGTACGGACTTTGACACGTTTATCAGCCGCGTTGATTTTGGCGACGTGCCGTTTGTCACGGACATTCGTCGCGGATCACCGTATGAACAGATCTCGGCCATGGCCAAGGAGCACGATTGCGACGTGATTGTGATGGGCGCTACCGGAAGATCGGGATTGCTGCGATTACTGATGGGTAGCGTCACACGCCGG
>JBJOLO010000624.1:0-6526 GCA_046045565.1 Planctomycetota bacterium
GGCGATCTTCCCACGTCCCTGCGGGTAAACACGCGTCGTCATGACACCCTCGCTGAACAGATTTTCGTCCAGATCGCTGCGGATCGAACGGCTTCCAATACCGCGGACGTGACAAAGTCCGCCGCCGAAATCGACCCACGCGGCGGGAAGACTACCACCAAGTGCGGATCAGGTGCAACACGAATCCGTGCACATTATTGCCTACCCTGTGTTGCCCGCACTGGGTTGCCTACCTTGTGCGGCCTGCTCCGTCGCCCGGAACATCTCGGGCCTCGGCAGTGAGTGGTCGAACCAATCCGTAATTCGATCGCAAGCTAGCAATCGTCGATTGCCGATCCCCGAGCGCCGACCGCGTTCTGCGTTAGGGCTCCTGCAAGATGCGATCGACAGCCTCGCGGATGCGACCGCGTCGCGACTCGTCAAGCTCCTTCAACGAGACGACCCGTGACGCCACCGCTTCAATTAATAATGCCGTGCGCTCGTGCGATCGCAACAAACCCTCGATCGCCAAACCGCGATTCGCTTCGGCAAAATCCGCAATGCTAGCACGCAGCGCCAACCCCGCCTCGCGCTCCGGCATGTCCACCAACGCGCTGACCGCGCCCATTTGCAGTTCGGCGTTGACCTCCTTGCCAAGATATTTCTGCAGTTGCCCGCCCCGTTTGGCCCACGGTTCCACACCTAACATGCGAAGGGCATCGTAGCGCGTGCCGTTCGCCACCTTCGGGTCGTCGGCCATCTTCGAGGCCAATTCGAGTGACGCTTGCCAGCGCGACTTGAATTCCGCATCATCGCCAATGATCTCCGTAATGCGCGCCCCCGGCCATGCACCGGTCTGACTGATGCCGTTAATCAATCCGCCACCAATCACCACCGCCTGCCAATCGCGAAGCGGTTGATCCTTCGCCGGCAGCGACACCTGCAAAATCTTCCGCAACGGCTCGGTCTCGTTCCGCTTCCCCGCACTGATCGCCACGCGCCAGATCCAGGGAATGCGCCGGTATTCCTCGCGAAGTGCCGGCGCCTCGCCGTACTTCAGGTCTTTTGTCATCGCCGCAATGAGTTCGGCGGCTAAGTGCGGTTGCGACTGAACCATCGACACCCGTTGCGCCTCGGCCAGCTTGTCATCCAGAATCCGAGCCGCATAGTCTTCCGGCGTCGTGCTTCGCGGATCCACAGAAAGCGGTGGAACCACTTGCGCCGCAGCGACGGTCTCCCAATTCGGCGCTTTACCCGCCGGAGCCAACACCACGGCCCGCAAATCAAACAGCGCACCGCGCTGGAGCGGTCCGTCGGAACGCAAGACAATCCGCCGCTGACCCGCCAACACCGATGCCGTGCCCACCTTTTTCAACCGATACTGATCCCAGCCGCCGGTGGCGACCACCGAGCCCCGAATGGGCACGTCGAGCCCTTCCAGCACGTAACCGTTTCCGGCCGAGTCCGGATTGCATGCGTAATCGAGCCAAACATCCACTTTCGTCGATTGCGTTGCCTGAATCTGCCAATCGACATGATCCTGCTCCGCATGCCAGAAGCCGATATTCTGGAACGGCTCCTCGAACGTAATCTCGCCTCCGAAAACTTCCGCTTGGGTCGCCGACAGCGCGAACATCGCTTGCTCGTCCGGTTGCACGACCGCCGGATGATTGCCTGCCAGTTTCTTCGGCGGCGGCGCTGCGTTGCCCAAGTACGCCAACAGGTCGGCCAGGTCTTGCGGCTGCATGTCCCGCTCAAGCCCCTCCGGCATCAACGACTTGCCGGTGCTCTTCAGTTCCTCAATCTCGCCGCGCAAGATCGTTAATTCCTTGCCCTCCTGTCCCCGCAGCGTAATGCTCGCCGACGACTCGTTCACCATAATCCCGCTGAATGTCCGACCATCGGTGGTCGTAACAACGTAAGCGACGAACCGCTCATCAACCTGCCGACTCGGATCAAGGATAGCAATCAACAGCGCCTGCGGACTGCGATTCGTCAACGCCGCCAGGTTCTGACCCACGGGATAACCCACACTGTCCAGCTGATGACAGGGCGCACACGACTTCCCGAAAACCAACTTGCCGCGCGCTGCATCGCTTTTGAGCTTCACCACGTCTTGCATGCGATCAACGACGGCTTGTCGGTCTTTTCCCGGCACATCGGCAAGCAACGTTTGTGCCTGCTGTCGCAACCGCTCGTCTGGAATGTTGATCAATCGCGTGCGGCGGGCCGCATCGATTTCGCTTGCTGAAACCGCTCCGTCGCGAATCTTGTTCAATAGCACTCCCAAATCTCGCGGACGCTGGAGCAGCGCATCGATCACCAGGGACCGCACTTTCGGTGTTTGGGATGACCAGCCACTCAGCATCGCTTCCACCGCCTTGGGATCATCCATCTGCGTCAGCGATTCAACGGCTGCGGCCTGCACCGCCACCGGTGCCTGCGGCGACAACAGCGGCTTGAGCACCGTCAGGTCCTGCTCACGCGATCGCGGCGACAACCCCAGTACGCGAATTGCCATCACGCGTAGCTCCGCATCGAGACTCGCACTCGCAGCTGCTTTCCTGGCATCAGCGAGCACACGATCCAAGGACGCGCGACTCGACGCCGACTGCCCGCTACTCGCTTTACCCTTTCCTGACGCCACCAGCAATTCACGCAGCGCGCCGAAGCGAAACGCATCGCCGGCATCTTCTTTCGCCAACGGTTCGACGAATTGCTCCAGCAGATCGGCCGCACCAATCGCAGCAGCTAACCGAATCAGCGACGGAACCACAGCTTCCCGCGCAGTCGGTTCGGCTCGCTCCCTCCCCATCGCCGCCACCACCTGCTGAATGTTCTCGGGATGAATCGAGGTCAACAATGCCCAGCGCACATTCGCATCCGCATGGTGACGCAGCAGCAGCCGTGCGATGAGCTCGGCAGCACGCGGATTTCGCCAAGCACCCAGCGTATACGCGAGCTGCAACCGTACCTGCGGATCGGAGTCATCCGCCAACTTGATGAGTACCGCAGCCAGTTCCGGTGACTGGTTGACTCGGGCCTCGGCAATCCGCGCTGCGTGCCGCCTCACCCCGGCGTGCGGATCCGCCAGCGCTTTGACAAGATCCTGTTCGTCCAGCACGCCCAACAACTCGAGCGTCGCAAGCGCGTGCAAACGCGTTTCAGGCCGCGATGACTCGCGCACAAGTCGCCGTAATGCGGCCGCAGCACTTTTCTCCTGACGCCACACCAGGAGTTGCTGTGCCATGTCGCGCTGCCAACCGTTCGGAGAATCGATCGCGGCCACCAGACCGGCCGCATCGCGCTGCGATAACTTCGCGTCTTCGACCGACGGCCACCCTGCGCGACCATCGCGCGGCGCAACCCGATAAATGCGACCTCGATCGTGGCCCGCACGCACATCGAGCTCCGCTACCGTTTCAGGTGGGATCCATCGCGGATGCTCAATTACATACCGGTACATATCCACGATCCAAACCGCTCCATCCGGTCCCGAGCGCACCTGCACCGGCCGAAACCACGTGTCGGTCGATGCCAGGAACTCACGCGACTCCTCGCCCGCGGCACGCTTGCCCGCGAACGTCGTGCCTTGCGATTCCAAACGCAGATGATGAACCAAGTTGCTGACCGGCTCGCATGTGAACGAGTCGCCTCGCCAATCGGCCCCCAGCCGCTCATCGCGATAAATCTCCAAACCGCACGCGGCTGTGACCCGGTTCGGCGGACCGGAAAGAGGAAACAGCGTCGGATTGCTGATGGAATACAAACGAGTCGGATCGGTATCCAGGAAATGAAAGGAGGCCGTCGCCGGAATCGCCACCGATGGATTGCGTTTTGCGTAGCGATCTTCCAGCGGATAATGGCGAATCAACGTGCCGTTGTCGCAGCCGAACCAGTCGCCCCAGTCGTTTCGCACGCGCCCCTGCTGCGTCGTGCCGGTCACCGGTTCCAGTGCCCCCGTGTCGGGCTGAATGCGGAAATCGCGATTGCCGAGCGCAAACGATTCGCCGCGGAAATTCACAATCTTGCCGCCAAACAAACCGCACGAACCGTAGACCCATCCGTCCAACCCGTATCGCAGGCTGTTCACTCTTGCTTGATAGTTCTCGGTGCCGAAACCGCTGAACAGTTTTTTCACCACATCCGCACGACGATCGCCGTTCGTATCTTCCGCGTACAATATGTCCGGCGCAGCACAGATCAACACGCCGTTCCGCCACACGGTGACCCCGGTCGGAAAGGGAATATCGGACAGAAACAATTCCGAACGATCGAGTTTGCCGTCGCCGTCGGAATCGTCGAGCACACGAATCCGACCGGCCGGCTGATAGTCGCCCTGCACACCGTTCGGGTAATCGTACATCTCGGCAACCCACAATTTCCCGTCCGGACCAAAGTCGATCGCCACGGGACTGGCCACCAACGGTTCGCTCGCCACCAACTCGACCGCATGATCGGGCAGCGTCTTGAGCGTCGAAATGGCTTGCTGAGGCGAACGCGGCAGCGAGCCGCGTGTTCGCTTCGCATCGACTTTCGCTGCGAATCTCGCCGCAAGCGACTCGCTTACCGCCTGGACAATCTTGTCCTCCAGCCCGGTCGCGTACGGAACGGGAATGTCGTAGTAGACCATCGCTCCGCCACCTTCGTACCCGCCTTCTTTCAGCACCCGCTCCGACGGAACATAGCCCGGCGATCCGTTCGAGTACGCGTTGATCCACAATCGATTGCGATCCAACTCCCGCTTCAGCCGCAACGAATAGTCCACCACGACTTCACCCGGTAAGAAGACCATGGCCAACTTGTCGCCGAATTGCCAGGTACGTATTGCATAGTCGATCTTGCTCTTGAGCGCCTCCCCTTTCTCCAGTTTGGCGAGCTGCACACGCGCGTGATAACCAATCGCATTTTGCATCTTCGCGCGTGACTCCCATTCCTCGCGCGTCGGCAACGCAGCGAGCGGCAATTCGATTTGCGACGCGCTCACCTTCGGCGCGTCCGCGATCATGATCCCGGGTTGTTCCTGTAACCGCTTGACTTCGCGGGCGATCTCGAAGCCCTGAGCCGACGCGGCGTCGGCGTTGGAACCGGTTACACCCGAGCTGGGATTTGCGTCGGCACCGCAGCCGATCGAGACCATCGCCAGGCATCCCGGCGACTGCCGCTCGAGATGCTCCGACGCATAGCCCGCCCAATCGCCGCTGATCTGGTTGTCCGAAAGCGTCACGCAGTGACATGCGTAACTGACATAGACAGCCCGCAACGCGCCCTCGGGCGACTTTACCTGCAGCAACATCAGATCGTGATCGACCGGCCCATTCGCAGTACGGCGGTTGCGCGCGAACCCCACTTCCCCCAGCGAGTATTCCAGCCTCGCCGGCTTGCGATCACGCAGCGCCGCCTGCGCGACCTCTACCAGCTTCTCCTGCAGTTCGGATGTGTAGCGATCAATGTGCGCTTGATGCTCCGCCGGAATCGGCTCGCCAAATAACGTGGGTACGAAGCGGCTGATCATCGGCGCCGAGTGCGTATGGGTCGCCGTCATCGCCAGGCGTTCGGGTTTGACTCCGTCCGCGACCAGCCGACGCGCTGTTTCCTGCAGCAATTCGTCGGTCACACCCAAGATCTCGATCGTCAGCAGCAGCGCCGGGCCGTCTGCAGCGCCGCGATCGCTGCCTTTCCCGCCCTGAGCATCACCGCCATCCGCGCCGATCGCCATCGCCCGCGCCCAGATCCGCTGGCGGATCCCCTCCGACTCCGCGCGGCGTCCACCAAACCCGCTCAGTCGAACCGGATACTCCGGCGTAATGTCAATCCGCGCCACTCCCACCGGGATCATCGGCTCGTCGGCCTGCGACGCCAAGTCCAGAAACAACCATCCCACCAGGAAGCAGGCCCACGCCAGAAACCATCGTGTCACCAGGCCGCAGCGGATTCGTACGATCACGGCTTTCATGTTTACCTCGTTGCGATGCGTATCGTTATCAGAGTAAGACTTGTCTCCCGCATGCACAACCGAGAGAATACGAGGATGACCGACTTCCGTTCGAGTTCCTCCACCCCCGACCAGACACCCCTCGCAGGCGTGGAGCCTGTCACGCGCGTCGCCAATCCGCTGGAAAAGCCCGGCGATCAACGACTGCTCACTCAGTTCCTGCAACACTTTTCCCGACACGCAGGATTCGGCGGTGTCACTCCGGAAGCGATGGTCCAACAGCTGCAATGTCAGGAACGGCCCTCGGTCGAACTGCTCGAACGAATCACCACCGCTTTTTCCGCACTGCCATACGAGAATCTCACGAAAATCCTCAAGCAGGATACGACCAACGATATCGCCGCGGCGCGACGCAATCCGGCCGAAGTGCTCGACGACCATGTTCGCTTTCGCACCGGCGGCACGTGCTTCTCGCTCACCGCCACGCTGCTCCATCTCGTCCGTTCACTGGGCTTTGACGCTGAACCGATCCTCGCCGACCGTCGCTACGGCACCGATACTCACTGCGCGCTCCTTGTCTGGATCGATCAACAACCCCACCTGATCGACCCC
>JBJOLO010000634.1:0-18270 GCA_046045565.1 Planctomycetota bacterium
AAAGTACTCGGCCCTCAAGAAGGCCAGCGACGATCATCCGTTCAACGAATCGGCGCGTCGCGGTAAGGAACTGTTCTTCAGCGATCGCGTCGGCTGCACCGCTTGCCATGCAGGTGCGAACTTTGCCGACGAGCAATATCACAACTTGGGCGTCGGCATGGAAAAGGAAGCGCCGGACGTCGGCCGCTTCGATCAAACGAAGACCGAGGCCGATCGAGGCGCGTTCAAGACTCCCACCCTTCGCAACGTGACCATGTCGGCACCTTACATGCATGACGGCAGCCAGAAGACGCTGGAAGAAGTCGTGGAGTGGTATGATAAGGGCGGGCATCCGAATCCGCAGCTCAGCACGAAGATCAAGAAGATCGGCTTGAACGAACAAGAACGCAAGGACTTGGTCGAATTCATGAAGGCACTGACCGGCGAATTCCCGAAGGTTCGGGGCGACCGGCTGCCGTAGCGAATCGTTCGCAGGCGAGGCCTCCCGTTCAACCCACGAACGCCGCGAGTGATGACTCGCGGCGTTCTTTTTTTCCCACCTCGCCAAGCTGTCCTGTCTTGCACTGCGGCCTTTCTTAGCCCGGTCGGCTCGAACACCACATGCCACCATTGGGGTGCATCACGCAAACACGGCGCGTCGTCTGAGCGCATTCCAACTGGCAAAAGAGCTGGCCCGGATTGCCACCGCCTTTGCGGGTGGCGCACAATACTGTCGCGCGCGAGCATCTCCCGCGCAACTTGGTACCGCGCATTCATGTCGCTACCGCGGCTTGCCTCCTGTGGCATCCGTCAGCGACCTGAACAACGCACGGTCGATTCAAACACACTTGCTGATCCGAGGATCCCATGACTTCGTTCCGGTTGATTGCTCTGTTCGCCTTGGCTGTTTTAAGTATCGGTGGTTCGTCGGCATGGGGGCAGATCGCCGGCAAGACGGGAGCGAATGATTTCGTGGTCGCCGCCAATGGCAAGGGGCAGGTCACCATCGCTGTCGCGAAAGAGGCTGGCGAATGGGAAAAGAAAGGCGCCGAAGATTTAGCGCGGTGCATTCAACTTATGACCGGCGCTGCAATCCAAGTTGTCCAGGAGGTGCCTGGCACTCCCGCGTTGATCTTGGGGCAACTGGCGCTGAAGACCCGCCCCGAACTTGCCAATGATCTGGCGAAAGTCGCCAAGAAGAATCCTGTGCTGCGAGCCGATGCCATCGTGCTGCATCGCGATGGCAACCGCGTCTACGTGGCCGGCACCAATGACGACTCGCATTACTACGCCGTCTCGCAATTGCTCCATCTCTGGGGATGCCGCTGGTATGTCCCATCGGAATTCGGCGAATGCATTCCGCATCATGCGGAACTCAAAGTCGGCGACCTGCAGCAGGCTTATGCGCCGGGCTTCGAGGTGCGGCGGTATTGGATTTCCTGGTTGGGCGAGCAAGCTGACCGGCCGGCGTTTTTGCATCGCAACTTCATGAACGACGAGTCGGTTCCCAGCGGCCACAGCCTTTCGCAATTCACGAAAGAGGTCGAACCGGCTGGCAAAGGGCACTTTGGTATTCCGATCACCGATCCCCGCACCGCGCAGGGCGTCGCGAAACTGATTGCCGAACGTTTTCAAAAAGGCGAGCGCATCAGCCTCGGAATCGAGGATGGACTCTATGACTCCGAATATCCGCTCGACAAAGAACTGCTGAAGCTGCAATACGACAAGTACTTCCTCACCCCGTCCTACACCGATTGCTTCATGACTTTTTACAACAACGTTTGCGAGGCGCTGTTGAAACAATTCCCCGATAGCAAGGCACGGATCGGTTTCCTGGCTTATGCCAATCTCACCTTGCCTCCTGTGAAAGTGACCAAGGGCGCAAAACCGCTCGTCACTTACCTCGCCCCCATCGATATCGATCCGGTGCACGGCATGGACAGTCCTATCTCGGCGCCACGGCGTGAACTGAAAGAGATGGTTTACAAATGGGCGCAAGTCATGGAAGGTCGCGTCGTGATCTACGACTACGATCAGGGGATGCTTGTCTGGCGCGATTTACCGAACCCGTCTCATCAAGCGTTTCGACAGGACGTGAAGCATTTCGCGAAGGCCGGCATCCTGGGGGTTGATACCGAAAGCCGCAACGCGACCGCCACCACCTTTCTTAACCTGCACGTGCGGGGACAGTTGATGTGGAACCCCGAAGGGGACGTCGATGCGATGTTGGCGGAGTTCTATCCCAAGTTCTACGGTCCGGCTGCGGCACCCATGGCTGCCTACTGGAACGCGATCTACAAGGCCTGGGAGGAGACGTTGGTCACCGAACACGAATACTTCGTCGTACCGGCCGTCTACACCGCAGATCTGGTTAGCTCGTTGAAGAAACACTTGCAGGAAGCTGAAGCACTCATCGCGAAAACTCCCGCCACCACACGAGAAGGACGCCAATTCCACGATCGCATGAAATTCACTCGCCTGAGCTTCGGCGTATTGGAAAACTACATCGCCATGATTCACGCCGCCAATACGGAAGTCGATTACGGGAAGGCGGTCCAGCATGGCAAACAAGCGCTTGCCTCGCGAGAAGAATTGACCGCCATGAATCCGAACTTCACCACCTACAAAGCGATCGGCGAGAACGGCTATCCCTGGTTCCCGGGTGAGGTGCAGCAGTACCAGGAACTGCTGCCCATGGTCGACGGAACCAAAGGCAAATTGATCGCAAAGCTGCCACTCGTTTGGAACTATCGTCGCGATCCCAAGGACGTGGGCCTCAAGGAAGGATGGATCAGCCAGGCACCGAATCTCGAATGGTGGAAAGCGGAATCAAAACAGGGTGCACGAGCCGCCCATGTCAAGAATCAAGAAGGCCACTGGGAAGAAGTGTCCTCGGATCAGTACCTGCAGGCGCAAGGCATCGTGACGGGAGACTATCAAAGCTACAGCGGCCACGGATGGTATCAGACCGAAATTGAGCTGACTCCGGATCAGTTGCAGGGCAAGGTGATGCTGAAGTTTCCCGGTGTATTCAACGAGTTCTGGTTGTATGTGAATGGCCAGGAGGTACTCCATCGGCCGTTCAAAGGTCTCTGGTGGCTGGGGGACTACCGCTTCGAAGTGGATGTCGATTTGTCAGGAAAACTCAAGCCGGGCAAGAACACGATCGTGATGCGACACTACAACCCGCATCATTTTGGCGGCATGTTCCGTCGGCCGTTCTTGTATGCCGCCAAGCCCTGATCCCAGCTCCCTCCGAATGCTTGCTCCCTCCGAATCCGAGCTCCCGGCGGCACGTGGCTGAACAAATTGCAGCGAGTCCGCCGATTGAAGTAGAATAGTAGTGAAAGTGAGGTAGCCATGCGGCAAGGGAATCTGAATTCGTGCGTGCATCCACGGGTCGATCGCAGGCTTGCCTTGCAGGCCGGTGCGATCGGATTGCTGGGGCTCGGGATGAACCACGTTCAAGCCCTGCGGGCCGACGCAGCCGCAGCCGGTGCCACGGTCCCCGAGGGGAAAGCTCGCGCCTGCATCTACATTTTTCTCTCCGGCGGCTTGGCTCAGCATGACAGCTTCGATATGAAGCCCGACGCTCCGGCCGATATTCGTGGCGAATTCAAACCGATTGCCACAGCGACCCCTGGGCTGCAAATCTGTGAACACCTGCCGATGCTGGCGCAGCGGAGCGAGAAGTGGGCGATCTGCCGATCGCTGACGCACCCGTCCAATGATCACTCGGCAGGACACATGATCATGCTCAGCGGTCGCACGATGCTGCCGCCGGGTTTCAATCCCAGCGCATCGATGCCCACCGATTGGCCCAGTATCGCCGCCATCGCAGGCGACGCCACCCGACCGCGTAATAACTTGCCTCCGGCGGTCGTCCTGCCGGAGCGATTGATTCATTACTCGGGGCGAATCATCCCCGGACAGTTCGGTGGCCTGATGGGCACGCAACGCGGTCCCTGGTTTATCGAAGCATCGCCGTTCCACTCCACTTCCTACGGCGCGTTCCCGCAGTACCATTTCGACCATCAGCAGCGCGGCAACAAAGATGAGCGACTGTTTCAAGCTCCCAATATCAGCCTGCCTGCGTGGCTTCCGGAACAACGCTTTTCGGGACGCTTAAAGCTGTTTGACGAACTACAGGCACAGCGTCGCGAACTCGATCAAGCGGCTCAAACGGAGAACTTCGATCGCTATCGCCAGGGCGTCATTTCGATGCTCACCGACAAACGCGTGCATTATGCGCTCGATGTCACGCGCGCCGACGACCAAGTTCAAGAACGATACGGCAAGAACGCGTTCGGTTGGTCGTTGTTAATGGCTCGGCGGCTCGTCGAAATCGGCGTGAATCTCGTGCAGGTCAACCTCGGCAATAACGAAAGCTGGGACACGCACGGCGAAGCGTTTCCGCATCTCAAAGACAAACTGCTACCGCCCACCGATCGCGCCGTCTCGGCACTGCTCGACGACCTCGCTGAAAGCGGAATGCTCGATAGTACCCTGATTGTGATGGGTGGCGAGTTCGGGCGCACGCCGAAAATCACGCACCTGCCACAGCATTACAAACTGCCGGGACGCGACCATTGGGGTGCCGTGCAATCGGTATTCTTCGCCGGAGGCGGAGTCCGCGGCGGAAACGTGATCGGAGCCAGCGACAAACTGGGAGCTTATCCCGTCGCCAGTCCGCAGCGACCTGAAAACATGGCAGCCACCATCTACCAATCGCTCGGCATCCCCTCCAGCGCTGCTTGGTACGATCAGGTCGGACGGCCCCACCACATCTACCATGGCGATCCCATCGAAGGGCTGACTTAGCAGACTGCGGATCGTTAAGAAGTCGATGACGGCTGGTTGCTGAGGATGGTCTTAATGGATGCTCGAAGTTCTTTGAACTTCAGCGGCATTTTTTGCACCACCCGATTCGCACCGCACATCGCTCGCGACTCGTACTCGAGATGCTCTTCGTCCAAGAGCAGGATCGCGGGGATGTTGGCTAGTTTGGTATTGGAGGCCATGCGATTGAACGCCTCCAAGGCCACCTCGCCAACATCGGACGAACCGAACACAATGCAGTCCGCTGGCTGCTGATCGTCCTCGAAGCGAGCGATCGCCCGGTCGGCATCACCGTAAATCAGCACGCGATAGCCATATTTCTTGAGGTTATCGCGGAGTGCGTTTTGCAGCGTCACGTTGGGCGCCACCACCATCACGGTGCGGGATGCGCCCTCCATCGAATCGGGACCGGAAACGGTTGTTTCCCGAGTGCGCGTTCGCGGAGAGGCGCTCGCGGCCGGGGGATCCTCCGTCGAGTCCAACTTCGCTCCCAGGCGTTCCAAGTCGAGCAGCATTTCGCCAGGAGTCTGGTAACGCTTCTCCGGTGTCAGTTCCATTGCGCGTTGCACAATCGCGCACAGTTGTTTCGGCAGCGACGGGTCCACCACGGACAGCGGTTTCACATCGCGAAAGCGTGATACACTCAGCCGCTGCATGCGATCGCGCGTTTCCAGCAACGGTGAAACACCCGCCACGATGTGATAGAAAATGCAGCCCGTGAAATAGATATCGCTGCGCACATCATTTTTGCGAACCCCTGTCGCCCGCTCCAAGCCGACGTAGTCCACCGTACGGGCGTTCGGCACATCGGCGGGGTCCTCGCCAGCACGCGTTCCATACAAGCCGAAGTCCACCAGTCGGGCGCGGCCACGGCTGGTGACAAGCACGTTCGACAACTTCAGGTCGCGGTGATAGACACCCATCTTCGCGGCATAGTCCAGGCCGGCGACGATGTCCGTGACCAATCCTACGGCGGTGGGGACGTCGAGCTTTTTGCGAACCTTGACCCATTCGCGCAGGTTTTGCCCTTCGACAAAGTCCATGACAAAAAACGGCGAGTTCGGGTCGGTGTCGATTTCGTACGTGGGCACAATGTTGGGATGACGCAACATCATGCCCAACTCGCCCTCGCGCAGGAACAACTCCATCTGCATCCGGTCTTCGCGAAATCGCTTTCGCAACACCTTGACCGCAAAGACCTTTTTGTTGTCTTGCTTCACCGAGCGATAGACGCGGGCGAACGTTCCCGTTCCGGTCAGGTAAAGAACCTTGTAGTCGCCGTAGAAGTAGCCGGTCCGATCCCCCTTCAGTAACCGTTCCAACTGATAGTTGGTGAACAATTCCTTGCGGAGAACGACACTGCGAAACTGGTCCTCAGTCGCCTCGGGCCCCAGATCGCTGCGGATGAACTCGAGTTGTCGCGCGTCGAGGAGTCCTAGTTCCAACGCGCGCTGGGCGATTTTTTCCGCCGAAAACTCTGACATCGCTACTCCATGATCGGGTGGGACGTTCCCACTACGCCAACCAAATCGTATTCCACTTTCTTGTGAGTCGCAACGCGAAATCGCCAGGCCTTTGCGACGATTTCAGGCCGCGTTTTGCCGCGTTACTCGCCCTGGCCATCCAAAAGCTGCCGGTACGTATCCCGTTCCCGACGCGTCGCTTCCAAGTCAAACACCAGGTATTTCATGTCGAGCCGCAACTGGCTGAGCGCTTCTTGCACCAGGGTCAGAATCCGGCGACGACGGCGAGTGCTTTCCAACACGCGGGAAAACAACGGCTCCGCTTTCAAGCGAAATTCGGCGGGTAAACTGGAGATCAGGTTACCCAGGTCGATCATGTCTTGGTGCAGTTCTTCGTTCGTGTTTTGCGTTACGGGCGGTACCGAGCTCATGGTTGCTTCTCCGGGGGGCTGTGGTGGTGTTTTCCTCTAATGCACCGCCTATGCCGGAATGGCATTGGCCCGAAATTACTGTCGCAAGTCCTTTTCAGTAATGAACTTACGAAATCACATCGGGCTCCGTCCCTGGAAGCTGCGTTGCGTTTTCGCCTCATGGTTGCTCTGGCTACGAAATGCAAATACTGATACAAGCTCGACTTACGTCGAAAAAACATCCTCAAGACCACGTTGCAAAATCGCACGTTGCAAAATGGCATCAGTCGCATCTCGTCTGGCATCCTGCTTCATCCTAGTGGTTAGCGGCTTCGTTTTCCACTCGATGGCGCCCCAACACGCCCGCGGCGACATTCGGGAGGGCTTCGAATCAGCCGAGAATGGCTGGAAACTCGTCCAGTCCGATGGTCGAGCCGAAATTCGACGCCAGACACGGGACCTGCGATCCGCCCATTCGGGACAAGCCAGCGAATCGCTGACCGTGTTCACGCAAGGCGGCTCCTATGCGTACCTCGCTTACGAGATTCCGCCGGCACGGCTGATCGATGAACTGGCCGCTTCGATCTGGTTGCGATGCGACCGGCCCGGAATTCAGTTCGCCGCGCGCATCGTCCTCCCCCATGTTCAAGACGATCGCACCGGACGTCCCGTCTCGCTCCTTGTTCATGGCGATACCTACGAACGTGTCGGTAGCTGGCAACAACTCCGGCTCGCCTCGCTGCGTCGTCAATTTGAACTCAAGCGTCCCGCGCTCTACGAACAATACGGTCGCAAGATCGACTTGCGCGAACCGTACATCGATCGCCTGCTGATTAACGCTCATGGCGGGAAGGCCCTTACCAATCTTTGGATTGACGATCTGGAGGTGGTGGGCGAAATCCGACCCGAACACCTGGGTGAGCGTCTGAAAGACGTCCAAGGCACGCCGAGTTCCGCCCGCGATCTGGCCGTCGCGCGAACCTCCGGAACCAACGCCGATCAACCCGTCGCCAACTCTGTCGATAACCCGGTCAAGCAAGCCGGGGATGCCGGCCGACGCCGTGATGTCGATCGGGTGTCCGATTCGAATGCGGGGCCGCAGAACACCAAGCCGTCCCATGCGAATCCGTCGCCCCTGCGCATCGCGGGCTCGCAGATTCTACTCCGGGGACGACCTTGGATGCCTCGAATCAGCCACTGGCGCGAGGAACCGCTGTCCGTACTAAAGAATCTCGGTTTCAATGCACTGTGGTCCGATTCCCTGCCTTCCCCGGACACGCTCGAGGAGGCACGTCAATTGGATATCGGGTTCATCGTACCCCTGGACGGCTCGATCGATCCCCGTCTTTTCGCCCCTGCGGTAATCGCTTGGGCCCTGCCAACCGATTCGGTCAACGACTTGGTCGACCGGCGATTGCAAATACAGCGTTTCACGGAGGCCTCGCGCCGGCCGCTGCTGCTGCCAGCGCTGTTGGCGAACGAGTCGGATCCGGGGGAATGGATCTGGGTCGATCAGCCTGAACAAATCGCCGACGCACTGCACTCAGGCCGCCCCGTGCTCATGGCAACGCAAATCGATGTGCAACAAGTTGACCGCACGCGGCGCATGGCGTTTGAGGCGATTGTAGCTGGTGCCCGCGGGCTGATTTTTCATCGCATCGATACAACCAACTCGCGGGACCTCGCTCGGGAACGATTCGAAGTGCGTCGTTTACAGCAGGAAATCAGCACCTTCGAACCGTGGATCGCCGGCGGTCAGGGCTGCGAGAAACTACCGCAAACCAGTCGCGATTGGGAATGCTACGCCCTCACCGCCGCTCGGTCACGCATGATCGTGGCCTTGCCCGCGACGAACGCCGCCAATCTCAAGCCGCTCCTGCCGCCGCTCCAAATCATCGATCCCGGCTCACCCCAGTCGGCCGACGCTTACCTGGTGGGCGAGGAAACCCTGGCACCGGTGCGACGACATCGAGTGGCCGGGGGCGTCCGCGCGGATGTACTCAATCCGCAACCGATCAACGTGCTGGTCTTCACCGAAGATCCGCTAACCGTCAACTACCTTGGTCGGTCGCTCGCAGAACTGGCTCGCCTCACTTCGGCCGGCATTCAACGCCGCTGACGCCAGACCTCGTAAAAGATCACAGCCGCTGTGGCTGACACATTCAGGCTGTCGGCAATGCCGCGCATCGGTAGCGAAATCGCTTCGAAATCCGCATCGCTCCAGCCGTCGCTCAGCCCGTGTGCCTCGCTGCCAAGCACCAGCGCGCTCGGTCCTTGCCAAGGAACATCGCAGTACCATCGCGATGCACCGACTCGAGCCGCATACGCCTGGAAGCCTTTCTCTTGCAGCCATCGCCGCGTCGATTCGCCCGTCGCCGCGCAGATCGGCAAACGGAAAATGGTTCCCATACTGGCCCGAATCGCGTTCGGATTGAACAGATCGGTGCCTCCGTCTGCCACAATCACTGCCGACACCCCGGCCGCATCCGCGCTTCGCAGAATCGCACCGACATTGCCCGGCTTCTGCACGCCTGCAAGCACCGCCACAAAAGGAACACCCGCCAAGCGCAGATCGCTCAGACGACGCTGCGGTGATTTCGCGACCGCAACGATTCCGTCATCCCGCTCTCCGTAACGAAGTTTCGCATACACATGCGATGCGACTGGAAACACGGGAACATCGCGATCCTCGAAGGTGTCGAGCATCGACGGCAAAGGCGACTGCTGCAATACACCCTCGTCGATGTACACCTCGAGAAACTCGATGTCGCTTTGCAAGGCATGGCCGAGTTCCCGTAGGCCATCGATGATGATGCGACTTTGCGCTTCGCGTCCTTTGCGATCGCGCAGTCTCACCGCCGCTTTGATGCGGGGATTGTGAACACTGGTAATCAGCGGCAACACGCCGGGGCTCCTTTCGACCGTCGGCATGAAATTGCCGTTGGTTACGCCACTCAGCCTGTTTCACCCGCACCGTTTCGTCAACCCGCCGTGATGCGGCCTGGCAGGATCAACAGGCAACTTTAAGGTGCGGATGATCCTTGCAGCAGAGCGCCGCATCGCACGCCTGACAAACCTCGGCCGTGCCAATCGCCTGCATCGCGTCATTCTTCGCTGCACGCCGCTCGCGACTCGTTCCCGATTGATAATACGCCTGGACCACCCGATGCCCGGTGCCGTACGGTCCCGATTGCTCCGGCCGAGTCGGACCGTGCAAGGCAACGCAACGTGTACCCACCGCCGCCGCTAAATGCATCGGCCCCGTGTCGGATCCGACAAATAAACTCGCGGCCCTCAAGATCGAAGCCAATTCCGGAAGCGTCGTAGGTAACGCAGACACCGCCTGCCCATCCGCTCTCGCGACAATTTCATCCGCCCAACCCCGCTCGCGGTCGCCCGCCCACACGACCACCGACCGCAATCCATGCTGTCGAGCCAAGTGCTGGGCTACCATCGCATACCGATCCGCAGGCCAGAGTCGCGAGTCCCAGCCCGCTCCAGGATTGATCACCGCAAAACGCGAAAGCGAGTGGCTCTCGAGCCAGCCTCGCGCGCGCTCTTCCGCAGCTTCCTGGCGGGGAATATCAAATCGCACGGCCGGACGCTCAATCCCCAGCGGTGAAAGCAACTCCAACTGCCGCTCCACCACATGCTCCGCCTGAGTCGCCACGCGGCGATTGTTCAACACCAAACTCAGTTCGCGACCCTGCGGCGCCGCCAATCCAATCCGACAACGCGCCCCGGATAACCATCCCAATACCGCACTCTTCGTGAGACTCTGCGGATCAATCACCATGTCAAATCGCAAGCGACGCAAGCGGCTTCGCAGATCCCACACCATCGATGGCGACCGCAACCAGCCTTTGCGAACCACGATCAACTCGTCGATCGCCGCATGCCCTTGCAGCAAACTGGCCGCAGCAGGTTCCATGACCCACGCCAGAAACGCATGGGGATATTGATCTCGAATTGCACAAGCTAAAGGCGTCGTCAAAATACAATCGCCAATCGCACTCAAACGCGTAATTAAGATCCGTGGACTGACGAGCGATTCCATGCCTATTCCGAGCCTCTCCACTGTCCTTTGAGCGCAGCACGCAACCCGCTAATTCTTTTTCGTTCCCTCAGCCGAGCCAACCGGTTCCTCTGCCGATGCTGGCCGCACCTGATCATCATGCTGCCCCGGCCGCCGAAAATGATACTCCTCCGAGTACAACTGCTCGGGATCGAGCCCGCCGTACAGCTCCTGCGGAACGTCGTCCGTGATCCTGGCCTTCGGACCGTTCAGCTTGGAACCTGCGAACTGCGTGCCGCGATAAATGGTCCCCTGCTGGAAAGGACCAATTCCCAACAGCCAGGTATCATTGGCATTGCTGGCTGCCTGCGAAATACCCGCCTGCCATACCGGCTCGCGCGTCACCCGATCGTAGGCAAAGACACCGACTTTCGCCGCGCCAACCTGCACCGTGCGGCGAGCCACCGAAAGCTCCGGGATCGTCGGCAAAGCCGGCGCGTTCGGCATCAATGTGGCCGCCCCCGCCAGACCGTTGTTCGCCGGCAATCCGTACACCACCTCATTGTTGTCCACGCCCACCGCGCCCAAGCGAGCCTCGACGACGTAGTCCGCCTCCTCAATCTTGTCCACTAACCGAAGGTCGGCGGCCACCATCTGCTGCCGCAACGAACTGATCACATACTCCGCATTCACGTATCCCAACCCCTTCAGGTTGCCGATGAATGCCGGATCCTTCGTGTTCACGACGTACTTGGTGTCGAAGTAAACCTTTTGCGTGGCCAAATCGCGAAAGTCGATCTGCGAGATCGCCCGGTCGACCGCGTCCGACATCAATAACTGCTCCGTCGCCGTGCGACTCTTCGTCGCACCGCAACCGCTCGCCACGACCAACAGCAACATCCCGGTCAACGAACTTGCCAGCAATCTTGCCAGCCGCCGGTCTGGTACTGCCCACATTGATGCCATGAATCCCACACCAAGCATGCGATGACTTCCTTGTCGTTTCGGGGCCGAAGTATAGCGAACCGGCCAGATCCTCCCAATGTGAATTGCGATGGTGCTAGCAGCGCCCCCATGTTTGCACGAACCTTCACCGTCACTCGCCAAACGGATTGCATCGCAACCAGACGTCGGCTCGACCACAATGCGTGTTCGCGGGCCAGTTGATGGGAGCGGTGCTTCGCCAGACGTCACGGCGGGAGCGCGACGGCCACGCTGGCAAACGTCACGGCGGAGCGCGAGGGGTAGGTTTACCAACACCTAATTGACGTTCGGCCGTTTGGCAACGATCAGCGGGCGAGGCAATTGAGCGAGCCACTCCCGCACGCGACCAACCAGATCTCGCTCCGCCGGCACCTGACCGAGCACCTTGAACCTGCTTGCCCGCACGTCGTCCAACAGCTGGTCGATAGAACGTCCGGCCTCCAGCAGAAACTCGGCCGATTCCTTGGCAGTGAATCGCTCACTCTCCAACACGACCTCGCGCCCCTCACGCCGCCTCGTCATTCCGATCATCGCCCCGCCCTCGGCCTTCAGCAATTGCGACCCGATGAAGGCCCGCCGTAATTCACCGGCCTTGTTGAAATGCAGCACGAAATCGGGACCGTAATAGATGCTCGCACCGCCCTCGGCTCGAAACCCGACGAAGACAGGCAGATCCGATCCCGATGCCTTCAACTCGATTCGCTCCACATACGCCGTCGCCTCGCGCAGCAGATCCTCTCGATCCTGTTCCTGTCGCGCCATCCTGCTGCCTCCGTCTCCCCGGTCTTCTCGCCGAACAGGCCGTCGCTCACGTCGTCAATTTCACGTTCCGCAATCGTAACGCATTGGTGATGACCGAGACCGAACTAAGGCTCATCGCCGCTGCTGCGATCATCGGATTCAAAAGGATGCCAAACAGCGGATAGAGAACGCCGGCAGCCAGCGGTATTCCTAACACATTGTAGAGGAAAGCGAATACCAGATTCTGCTTGATATTGCGCATCACCGCACGACTCAAAGCAATCGATTTCGTGACCCCTCTTAAATCATTGCCTACCAGAGTCACGGGCGCTGTTTCCATCGCAATATCGCTGCCGCTTCCCAAGGCGATCCCCACATGCGACGCTGCCAGGGCCGGCGCGTCATTCACGCCGTCGCCCACCATCGCCACAATCTGCCCCGCCTGTTTCATCGACTCGATGTGCCGAATCTTGTCCTGCGGCTTCAGTCCGGCTGCCACCTGATCGATCTGGAGTGCCAGCGCCACCGACGCAGCGGTTCGCGGATGATCGCCCGTCAGCATCACCACTCGCACCTTCTGTCGATGCAACTCCTCAATGGTCTCCTGACTCGACGGTTGGACCGGATCGGAAACGCCAAGGAGTCCCGCGCACTGCGAACCGATCGAGACCGCCACCACCGTCATTCCCTGCTCGCGCCATTCCGCGCTCCGCGTAAGCAAGGCTGCCGGAATAGCGGAGCCGGACGACTGCAGATATTCGAGCGACCCGACCAGCACCATCGCATCGCCCACCTTGCCGCGGAGTCCCTCGCCCGCAATCGACTGGAATTCGTGAACCGGATCCAGCGATTCTGTCTTCGGAACAGCAGCGACAATCGCTTGCGCAATCGGATGCGCGCTGTTTTTCTCCAAAGCGGCAGCCAGAGGCAGCAGTCGCTTTTCAAACCCCGCCGCCGGTTCCACCGCCGAAACAACCGGATGCCCTAGCGTCAAGGTTCCCGTCTTGTCAAAAGCCACGCATTGGACTCGGTGCAATGTCTCCAAGACCTCAGCGCTGCGAATCAGAATCCCTTCGCGCGCCCCGCGTCCCATGCCCACCATGATCGACATCGGCGTCGCCAGCCCCAACGCGCACGGACAAGCGATGACCAGCACCGCAATGGAACTCGCCAAAGCATGCGACACTGCTCTCTCCTTTCCGAATGTTATCCAGGCTGCGAAGGTGACGACGGCAATCAAGATCACCGCCGGCACGAACCATCCGGCTGCCAGGTCGGCAACGCGCTGAATCGGAGCACGACTTCGTTGTGCCTGCCCGACCAAACGCACGATTTGCGCGAGAACGGTCTGGCTGCCAATACGCTGAGCTCGAATCACCATCGCGCCCTGCTGGTTCATCGTACCGCCAACCACTTCGCTCCCCGCCTGTTTCGCCACCGGCATCGACTCGCCCGTCAACATCGACTCGTCCACCGTCGACTCGCCTTCCATCACCTCGCCGTCTACCGGAACCCGATCGCCAGGCAACACGCGCAACCGATTGTCGATCATCACCTCCGCCAACGGCACGACTCGATCTCCGCCCGGCTCCACCAAACGCGCCGTGGCAGGGCTCAACCCCATCAATTCCTGAATCGCATTCCCTGTGCGTCGACGTGCTCGCAGCTCCAGAATCTGACCGACCAGCACCAGAATCGTGATCATGACCGCGGATTCAAAATACAGTTCCGGATGACCGTGATGCGTCATCGCAGGCGGTGCAAACGAAGGATTGAGCACTGCAGCGATGCTGTAGATCATCGCCGCGCCGACACCCAGGGCGATCAGCGAGAACATGTTCAATTGCCGTCGCAGCGCACTCTGCCACGCTCGCACGAAAAAAGTTCCGCCACACCCGAACACCACGATCAGGCTGAACGCCAACTGCATCCAGGCCGAAAGCTTAGGATCGATCCTCTGCGGCCAAAACATCGAGCCCATCGCCAGGCCTATCACCGGCGCGCCCAGGATCGACGCGACCGTCGTGCGACGTACCATCGACACAAACTCGGTGTCCTCGCCCGCCGGCTCCGCCGACGGCTCTTCCGGCTCGAGCGGCATACCGCATTTCGGACAGTTGGCCGGCACCGAACTCCGCACCTCGGGACACATCGGGCAGATATAGCTCGTCGCACCGCCCGTCGACGCCGCCTTGGCTCGCGAAACCTCCCGCGCAACGCCTGCTCCCCCTCCTCCCCCGCAGCATGACGGTGCGGAAGACGAGGCACCGCCCAATTCCAATGAAACCAGCCCGTCCGGCTTCGCTCCCCGACCTCGAAGAAACTTCTGGCGACATGAGTCGCAACAAAAGTAATACCGAACCCCGTCTTGCTCCGCCGAGAGCGCGGTCGCTTCATCGACGGTCATCTGACAAATCGGGTCGATCGCCATGTTTACCTCGAAGGCATCGGTCTGATGCCGGCTTTCGCATCGCTGCCGCTACGACTATCCAAGGCCCTGCTACCATTCTATTGCATGGAGCTACGGTCGAGCCACGTGCTAATTTATTGACCTCACTTCCACACGATCTCTACAATGGCGCCACCCCTTCGCAGCACAAACGCAAGTGCCTCGGGTTGGTGCCGCCGTCCGGCTTCGTAGGAATCAACTGCAGCACCAAAAAAGCGACCGCTGTGCAGAGAAACAGGTCCTACGCTGAGGTACGAAACATGAACATCTGCTGCCGGGCTCTCGGGATGGTCGCTTGGCTTGTTCCTGTTGCGATCGCGATCGGTCAACCGCCGCATACCACCGTATCGGTTCCGCAACACGTTGTTTCGAACGGTTTCTACGAGCGGTTCGGCACACAATGGGGCTTTCAGGGCCGTGGCTTTTTTTTCCAAAACGGCGGTCCCGGCCCCGTGCCCGTGTTTGGCGGATACGATCCATCGGGCGATGCGCGTTTTCACATCGGCGGAAACCATGGCTTCTTGAATCTCTACGCCAGCACCGGCAGCAGCCGATCCATGGTTTCAAACAGCGCGATGCTCACGATGCCTCAAGCCGGCATCGGGTCGATTTACAGTTCGGCACTGCGACCCTTCGTGATCGGCTATACCCCCGTAGTGTACGACGGCTCCGCCTCGCCGCTCGCCGAGCGTCTTGAACGTCTGCGTCGTGGCGAATCGGCATCCCTCGTGCGCCGCGTGCCGCCATCCCACTCGGCCGACGGGAAGTCACAAGACGATTCGTCGCCCGCTTCGAAGCTTAACGGCTCTGCAACTTTCTCGACCATCGCGAGCAGTGCATCACGCAGCGACATCAGCATCGCCGAAATCCGGCGGCAACTCGCGGACGACCAAAACGCGAAAAACGAGGAAGCGCTCTCGCTTTGCGAGCAAGCACGTGTCCAGGCAGAACTTGGCAAGCCCGGCGTGGCGCGCGTCTACTATCAACGAGCGGCAAAACACGCTGACGGGAAATTGCTCGCGGAAATCCAAGCGAAATTGCAGGAACTCGAGACCCGTCGCACGTCGACACGGTAAAGCGTTTCGCCTCGCCTCACCGGCCACGTCTATTCATCCCGGGAAGAGCTCCCGCCGAACACGTACGAGGCGTAATACAGTACCGAAAGAATCGATTGCAGGGTCGCGGCCACGTAGGTCAACGCCGCGGCATTCAGCACTCGATTCACCGGCCCCATGTCGTGGTTGGACACGATGCCCAGCCCGACGAGTTCCGCTTTGGCTCTCGAACTGGCATTGAACTCCACCGGCAGATTGATGATCTGAAACGCAGCCACACTGCCGAACAGGACCAAGCCGACAAGAGCCAGGGCCTTCAAGTGTAAACCAATCCCGATCAACAGCAGCACCATGCCGATCCCGCTGCCAAAATTCGCGAGTGGAACAGCCATATTGCGTAAGCCTAACGCCAGATAACCCTGAGCATGCTGCAAGGCGTGGCCCGCTTCATGAGCCGCGATGCCGACGGCCGTCAATGATTCGCCGTGATACACCTCCGGACTCAACCGCAACACGCGGGCGGTCGGGTCGTAGTGGTCGCTCATGACCCCGCCCACCTGCTCGATCCCGACATCGGTCAATCCGGCCGAATCCAGGATTCGACGAGCCGCATCGGCGCCCGAAGTTCGGGCGGGAATACGCTTGCCGCGCCCGTAGGCGGACATCACCAAGGCCTGGGCGAGGAACGCGAGCAAAATCGCGGGGGAAATAAACAGTAAATACTTTAAGTCGTAAAACAACACGGTTTCGACCTCCTTCAATGCCTCGTCGTGAGTGCTCGAGGTATTATACGGCAGTCGTCCCAGGATAAGTTCACGAATCTCGGTCTTCGCCCGATTCGCTGCTTTTGCCAGTTCCTGCGCGTAACCTATATATGATGTATAACCGGTCGCGGATCGAACGGTAGGCGTGGTCGGACGACGCACTGCGGCCTGCCGCGGGCGCACCAGGCCGCCCTGCGGTCAACCGGGTACGATTTTCACGCGAAAGGCTTCCATGGAAAGAACTTACCTTAGCCGCATCTGCGTCACTCTGGCGTCGGCCACGTCCCTTTGCCTTTTCACTTGCTGCTGGATCCTGCTCGCGGGCTGCAATAAACCGGCGACATCCAAACCAGAAACCAGCACCACCGCCGTGCCCCGCGCGTTACCTTCCGATGACGAACTCCGCACGATGCTCGATCGGGCCATCGATACCGCATACCTGGAGCGGCGCTTAAACCTTCGCGATCATGCTGCCTGGCAAATCGTCCACGCCATCCTGGCCTACGAATCCGACTTCATCATCGAAGATCGCGACGGAAAACTGGTCCCGGCCCTCGACTACCTGCTCAACGGCGGTGAAATGACCGGTTGGGTGCTCCGCGCCGGTGATACCCTCGACGGTGAGGGATCGCGAGGCCTGCTCGCCGTACTCGATGCGGGTAGCACCACCGGCCAGGGACACGCCGACCAATGGCTCGGCTACCTCGCCGATTGCAATCTGAAGATCGACCAGGTCATTAAGGTCGGAAGCCAGGACTTCACGCTGGCAGACATGCTGCGTCAAGCCGAACGCGATGTGCCTAACAACGAACTGCGCGAATACAGTTGGACGCTCATGGCATTAACCGCATACCACCCCACCGATCACACCTGGACTGCGAAAGATGGCAGCCAGTGGTCGACGTCGCGATTGCTGGAGATCGAAGTGGAGCACGACCTGGCGGGCAGTGCGTGCGGCGGCACGCATCGCATGTGCGGTATTGTGATGGCGTTGAACCGCCACAAAGAGCAACAGCGTCCGCTGGAGGGACCCTGGCAGGCTGCCGATGAAAAAGTCCGTCGCTGTGTGATGCTGGCCAAAGAATTCCAAAACGACGACGGCTCACTGTCCACCAACTTCTTCACCAGCAAGGGCCAGTCGCTGGAAATCAAAACCTGCTTGCACGCAACGGGGCATACCTTCGAGTTCGTCGTGTCCGCGGTAGATGATGAGCAGGTGAAGGCGGAATGGATTCGCCGTGCTGCCGTCTACCTCTGCGAGTTCCTCGACTCGACCCAGGATGTCGATCTCGAGTGCGGTGCGCTTTACCATGCCGTCCGCGGTCTGATGCTTTACCGTCAGCGCCTCTTCGGCGACCGCCCGCTGCCTCGCGAGAAACTGCTAAGCCAAAACAAGGCCGGTGCGGGAAATTAAGCACGCTCCACCGCTGACACGGCAAACGAGCGCCGCCCTCCCAAAGCCGTCTGCCAGCGTACCTCCGCATTGCCTCCGTTCGGCCCAGCCTCGCCCCTTGTGTCGTCTCATGGAGTCCGGGCCCTCGCGGTCGGCCTTTTTCGCCGCTGCGGTCTGA
>JBJOLO010000648.1:0-7235 GCA_046045565.1 Planctomycetota bacterium
GCAAGGCGAGGTACCCGGCGAAACTGGCCGCGAAACTCACGTATGGGGCAAGCTTGAACAGCAAAGGATCGGCGTTACCGGGCGTGAGGTCCTCTTTGGCGATCAGTTTCAAACCGTCGGCCAGTGTCTGCAGCCAACCGAACTTACCGCCGACACGGGTGGGTCCCAAACGATCCTGGATTCGACCGGACACCTTCCGTTCCATCCAGATAAAGAGCAAAGCGCCAACGGCAACCACGTGAATGACGAGCACCGTGTGAACGATACTGGCCAACACAAAGCCCAGCCAGTGATCCGCCGGCAGTTCTGAAACGCCGAACAAACCCAGCACGAGGCTCAGCAACTTGATGTTGATAAATTCTGCCACGGCAAACGCACCCTTCTTCCCCGGGGCCGCCCCTTAAAGATCGTGAAATATTGCACAAAGTCCAAAAACGCGACAGCCCCCGAACTCAACTTTTTCCAGGTTCACATCGAGCCCACTCCAAGGCCGGCCCGAACTACCGGTCGATCTCGCCCATCACCACATCAACCGACCCGACAATCGCCGGCACATCTGCGATCAAGCAGTTGCGACACAACTCCGAGGCGACCGAAAGATTGCAGAAGGAACTGCTACGCGCCCGGACTCGCCAGGGAATCGCAGAACCGTCGCTCACAACATAGAAACCCATCTGACCGCGTGGGCACTCCGTCTCCAAATAGGCCTCGCCCTTGGGCAACTTCGTGCTCAACTTGATCGGTTGCCCCCAATCGCCGGTCGCCGTGCTGTAACGGTCGATCGCCTGGCGGATTAAATCCATCGCCTGAACGACCTCGAGCATGCGAACATAGAAGCGGTGCCAACAATCGCCGAGCACCGCTTCGCGGGGCACAGCGGGATAGGCATGATCCTTCGGGTAATGGCCGTTCTTTTGAGCAATCACCTCGAACGCATACCCGTCGTACATGTCGGTGTATCGCGGTTCTCCGTCGCGGCGCAAATCGTGATCCACACCGCTGCCCCGCAACATCGGACCGGTACATCCGTAATTGATTGCCTGCTCCGCACTCAGAACACCGATGCCGCAAGTACGTTTGACGAAAATCGAGTTCGTCGTCAGCAGCGCGTGATATTCGGCAATCACCGGCTCGAATTGCGTCAGGAAGTCTTCGCACTTCTTCAGCCATCCACGTGGCAGATCGGCCGTCGCACCACCCGGAGTCAGGTAGCTGTAGGTCAACCGCGCCCCGCACACTTCCTCGAACAAATCGAGGATCTTTTCCCGCTCGCGGAATGCGTACAAGAAGGGACTGAACGTGCCCAGATCGAGACCGTACGCTCCCATGCCGACGAGGTGGCTCGCAATCCGGCCCAACTCGGCAATGATCACCCGCAAGTGCTTTGCCTTCTCGGGCAATTCGTATTTCATCAATTTCTCGACGGCCAGCGACCAGCCGAGGTTCATGTTCATCGCCGCCAGGTAATCCATCCGATCGGTGTAGGGGATCCACTGTCGCGGCGTGAGATTCTCCCCGATCTTTTCCGCACAACGATGCAGGTACCCCAGGTGACACTGCACCTCCGACACCACCTCGCCGTCGGTGCGGAGCACCAACCGCAACACACCGTGCGTGCTCGGGTGCTGAGGCCCCATGTTGACGAGCATCTCATCGGTTCGCACGTCAAACTCAACGATGCGCGGGTCTTCCAGATACGTAGCCATGTTGCCTGCGAGAGAAAAGTGTTTGAAGAAACTACCGAAACCGCTTCACCGCCACTGCGTTGTCTGTTCCGAGGCACCGTCTGGCCAAGGGGCCTGTCCAATGCTTATGTCCAATGCACTACCGGCCGCGAATCCCGTGGTACTCCAGCGGAAACTCGTAGTCGCGACGCAGCGGATGCCCCACCCAGTCCTCGGGACACAGGATCCGCCGCATATCCGGATTGCCCGCGAACCAGACCCCGGACAAATCGTAAACTTCACGCTCGTGCCATTCCGCAGCACGCCAGACATTCACCACGCTCGGAAGCTCCGGCAACTGCCCCGCTTCGTCGTTTTTCCAACGTGGCAACATCACCTTCAGAACCAGCGTGTGCTTTTTCGCGATGCTCGACAGGTGATACACCACCTCCATGTGCGGCTTCCAATCGACTTTCGCAGCCTTCTTCGCATCGGGCTCGCAGTAGTCGACTCCCGAGATGCAGTTCAACATGTCGAACTGCAAGTCAGGTTCAGCCTTGAGGAAATCGCAAACTGCCACGAGGCTGTCCGGCGCCACCTCGATCCACGGATCAACGGCATCGGTATTCGCCCCGACAACGCCACCGCCGAATTTCTTCTGCAACCTCGCGACCAAATCTTGACCAGCCATTTTTCACGCTCTCAATCGACTGAAATGCAACGCTTGTACCCACCGACTTTGATAAACAGCCTTCGTTTCGCGGGTCACCCTTAAGGCAAATTCATCGAGGGCAAAGCGGGAACACGAGCCCATCTCACACACCCGCGCATCAGACTAAGCCGACAACACCGGTTCGTCCTGCTCGCGAATCTCCGTCACACGCTCTGTCACTTTCGATGTATGGGGCGTCACAGCACGAACCCAATTCAAATCACCCCGACGCCAAACGTAGGCGAAGCCGACGAGCAACACTCCGAAGAAAACGAGAATGTCAATCATCGAGAATGACGCCAATTGACGCATGCCATCTTTGACAATTGCCGCAGCCCGGTCCTTCTCGGCGAGTCGCGCCGGAACCCGATCGGCCAGACTGGCTGGAATCTCCCTGGGCATCGTCGGCTGACGCACTCCCAATTCGCGGTACAGATTCTCTGCATCGGGCGTTAAGCCCGTGCGCCCCGTTGCATCGGTCGCGACAGCGACCGTCTGCTCCTGCGACAGCAAGACGGACTTGCCGAACACGGTCGCCCACGGAAAGAAAAAGGCAACTTCCACGTCAAAAATAATGAACAACAGCGCCACGACATAGAAACGCAAATCGAACTGGACGAAGCTCGAACCAATCGCCGGCTCGCCGCACTCGTAAATCTCCAACTTCTCCGGACTCGGGTTTTGCGGTCGCACAAACCGGCCGACCAGAAGATTGACGAACAAAAAGGTCAGGCCTACGCCAGCAAACAACGCCAGGTATGCCGCCACGCCAATCGATGAATCTATGGCTGTCATGTAGTCACCTGAATTCCATCAAGTTCTTTGTCTTGCCTTCGTCACTTCGCGGGCCACTGCGCTGAATAAGAATCGTTACTCCGCCTCAGAACCGCTCGCCGGCACACACCCCTGCAAGCCCACCGGCTGTCGACCTGAAAAACCGGCGTCCCATTCGTGCCAGTGTGCCACTTCCGGTTCGTTGTACTTCCAGCACAACCAAACCAGACGGCCTTCCATCATTGCCGGAAAATCGACCAGCCCGTCGGACAAGCCTTTCGGCTCCACACCGAGTGCCGTCAATTCCTCGACATAACCTTGCAGCTGTTTAGCAGATTGCTGCAAGTCTTCTTCCACCGCAGCCAACTCGGCGCTGTACGGATCGCCTTCCTTGAGCTCACGGCCGGCAGCCAGCATCATCAACCGCTGCCGTCGCTCCACAATGTCACGCGAAAGCCGAACGATGTCGCCAACGATCGCCCGCACAAGCGGCAGCATCGCGTTCGCTTCGTCGACCGTAAATAATTTTGTCGGCAGTTCCACTTGATCGGCCATCGTCCCCCCAGACTCCATCCCGCTGCCAACCGCGACTCGCAAGATGGTATCGAATCGAGAACTCGAAGAGTCCCTACTGATTCGGACCTCCGTGAACCGGTTCCGCAATCAGCTTCGAATCAGCCACCGCGGTGGGATTGAGAGTCGCCTTGCCCCACGCCACATCCATCGGCAACCGCGAAAAGTCAACGATGCAACCGTCGCGACTGTAGCAACTCAAATCGAATGTCGATCCCATGAAAATGCAGTCAACCGGACAAGGCTCGACACACAGAGCGCAGAACATGCACTTCGAGTAGTCAATGGCAAAGCCCGTGACCTTGAAGCCCTTGCTGCCTTCAACTCGCTCCTTGCCGATGTAGATGCAATCTACGGGGCAGGCCTTCGCGCACTGATCGCACGCGATGCGGGTTGTTAAGTCGTAACGGTGAAATCCGCGATAACGAGCAGCCAAAGCCACCGGTTTTTCGGGATATTCGAAGTGCTCTGTGAACGTCCGCCGATCGGCTTTGTACGTGATGAGCCAATACCGAAGGGTCACCCACATCCCATGGGCTACGGTCGCCACTGCCTGCTGTAAGTTCCTAAACCATTCCAACATCCGACGTTCCCTGATTGGACTGGACCCGGACTCTCGACCATTGGCGGTGGATTATAGGCAGATTGGGCTCGTCCGCAAGCGAGGGTCCCAACTTCACCCGGTTCTCGACCATGCAAGTGGGGGCTCGTCGGCTTGACCCTGCCGAGCACTCCGGCCAAGCCTCGAGGGGACGGGTTCATCTGGGCTCGTCGAACGGGGGCGGTCATCCTAACCGAACGCCTTGGAAACTCGCACTCGGTCAACTTGGCGAGTTGCCAACGCGGCGAGTTGACAGAGGGACAGAGTAGACAGAGGGACAGAGTAATTGACAAAGTACGCGCTCCACGACTGCGAATGCCGGGCCTGACGGAGAAAAGCTGGGGATTTTTCTTACACTTATCCCGGCTTCGCTTGACTCTGGTTAACCAGCACGTAGAGTGGAAGGAAGGAAAGTACGTTAACAGCCTCGATGGTTGGCGCCGGCGTACTTCGAAAAATCGGCAGGAAACGTTCAACAGGAATTGAAACGATCAAAGGAATGGTGCCATGTTAGTTTTGTCGCGGAAAAAGAACGAGAGTATCGTCATTAACAATGACATTACGATCGTCGTAGTGGAAATTCGAGGCGACAAGGTCCGACTGGGAGTCGAGGCCCCGAAGGAAGTACCCGTGCACCGGCGCGAGGTCTACGACGCGATCAAGCGAAGCGGACAAGCCGAAGGAACTGCGGAAACCAGTCCTTCGGACGAGGCCCAGTAACGCGAATCGTTCGGTATCCTCGGGCGGCATCCCTCTCTGGAACCGCTCTGATTGCACGCGTTTCGTGAAACTCTGCTCATCCCGTTGCGGCTTGCGAGATCCTAAACACGATCTGCCGCATCAGGCCCTGCCGCATCAGGCTGAGGGGGCTGGGTAAGCAACTTCTGCTGATCGTTGGGGCCGCCGGTTTAGCAAATGCATACCGACGGGGCAACGTCGTCGCCCGAGCAACCGTTAAAGTCGGTTGGCACAAAAACGAGTGCAGTGAAGCCGCTCCTGTAGTGAAGCGTCTGGATCGCCCTGATCGCACTGTTTACCTTCCGCCCGGCTTGCGGTTTCATTCGAGTTCGCGAATAAGCCTGAGAGATTCGGTCGCAAGTCCACTTGACCATTCGACCGATGACTCGTTAAATACCTCGACTGTTTGATGGCCAAGTAACTGGCCCCGTCGTCTAGAGGCCTAGGACACCGCCCTTTCACGGCGGTAACCGGGGTTCGAATCCCCGCGGGGTCATTAGTTACCATGAATTACGACGCGATCTTGCTCGTCTCCTTTGGCGGTCCTGAGGGGCCCGATGACGTTCTCCCTTTCTTGGAGAACGTGCTCCGCGGTCGAAATGTCCCGCGAGAACGCATGCTCGAGGTCGCAGAACACTATCATCATTTCGGCGGCATCAGCCCGATCAACAAGCAGAACCGCGATCTGATCGCCGCACTCCGTCGTGAACTGGACGATCATGGGCTCAAGTTGCCAATCTATTGGGGCAACCGCAACTGGCATCCGTTCATCAAAGATACGCTCCGGGAAATGCATCGTGATGGCGTACGCCGCGCCCTAGCCCTGATGACTTCCGCGTTCAGCTCCTACTCGGGCTGCCGCCAGTACCGAGAAAATGTGATTCAGGCTCGCGAGGAACTGGGATCCGAACTGGGTGCGGATCATGCTTCCGAAGTACCGCAAGTCGACAAATTGCGAGGCTTCTACAATCACCCGGGTTTCATCGAAACCGTCAGTGAATTGCTCAAGGGATCGTTGTCCCAATTTCCGTCGGGAGTTGAACAGCAAACTCGGGTGCTGTTCACCGCCCACAGCATCCCGCAAGGCATGGCCCAGAACTGCAACTACGAGCGGCAATTGCGAGAAGCGAGCCGCTTGGTGGCCGAGATGAACGGCGTGGGCTCGTGGGAACTCGTCTTTCAAAGCCGAAGCGGCCCGCCGACTCAGCCGTGGCTGGAACCCGATGTCGGTGCTCGCCTGAGGGAATTGCCGGCCGAAGGCATCCGATTCGTCGCGGTGGTTCCGATCGGATTCGTTTCGGATCACATGGAAGTCCTGTACGATCTCGACTACGAAGCGGACGCGATCGCGAAAGAAGTCGGACTGACGATGACCCGCACGCCGACCGTCGGCACCCATCCGCGTTTTATTTCCATGCTTCGCGAATTGATTGTGGAGCGACTCGAGTCAAAGCCAACTCGTGCAGTGCTCGGCAATCTGCCGCCCCTACCGGACCAGTGCCCCGTCGACTGCTGCCTGTATACGCCGCCACAACGGCCCGCCGCACGTCCGACCGCCAGCTAGACGCTTTCTAACGAGCGCCTATTGGGTGCCTGAACTGGCGGCTCACCTGGCTGTCTACCTACCGCCTGTAAAACGCCTGTCAAATCGTCAGTGCGTCGCGGATCTGGCGCTCAGGGTGATCCCCTGCTGAAGAGATCGGTCTCGGGATGGAGTGCATACCAACCATACCATTCGGCCTGCAGGCTGTTTACCAAGGGCAACTGTAGATCTTTCAGCGGGCCGTCGACGGCTCGGCCGAAGCGGGTGAATCGCGATCCCGATCCTGTCTCTCGCAACATGTCCGGATCGGCATCGACCTCAAAATCCAATCGCCCCGTCGCCTGTTCACAAAGCAATGCCCGCGTGGTACCGGATTTCAACTCATGGACCACCAGGATTCGCTTGCCCGCCACCTCTTCCTGCAATAGTCCGTTCGGAACCTTTGCTAACTCGCGGAAAGGATAGGCCTTGGCGACCCCATCCACTTCCACGCCAAGACAGAGTTCACTCAGGCCCAATCGCCTGTCGCGATTTTGGATCGTTCGTAAAAACCCTTCAGGAAAATACTCCAAGCCTCGTTTGGCGGACGGCCGCGGAAAATACCGGTGGATGAATTTCGGATCGACCGCC
>JBJOLO010000673.1:0-8835 GCA_046045565.1 Planctomycetota bacterium
GACACCTACGGCCGCACGAAAATCGGCGGACGTTGCCTGATGGCCCGCCGGTTAATCGAGGCCGGCGCGCGATTCGTCATGGTCGATTACGGCTACGATCCTGACTACGGAAACGTCTGGGACAATCACAACGTTCCGGAACAAAAACACCCGCCGATCCAAAAGATGGTGTTTCGCGGCTACCACCTCGCAGGCATCGACAAAGCGTTCGCCGCCCTGATCAGCGATTTGCAAACGCGCGGACTGCTCGACACCACGCTGGTCGTGTTCCTCACCGAATTCGGACGCACGCCGCGCATCAATGCCAACGGCGGCCGCGACCATTGGGGAAAAGCCGGGTCGCTTTTCTTCACCGGTGCCGGCACCCGCGTCGGACAAGTGATCGGAGAAACCGATCATCACGCCGCCGCGCCCACCACGCACGGCTACAACCCGGCCGATGTCGCGGCTACTCTCTACCACGCACTGGGCATCGATCATCACGCGACGATCAAGGATATCCTCGATCGACCCCGCCCGATCCTCGACCAGGGCGAACCGATCCGCGAATTGTTCTCGTGAACGAGGATCCGGACCGCTCCCCTGCCCCATCTCCCTCTTTCACGGATGCTTCCGCGATGACTCGACTGCCAATGCGCCCGTTTCCTGGATCGCAATCGATTGCGGCGTTCCTTCTCGCGTTGGGATTATGGAGCTCCCTCCTGCCCGGCACATCACGAACACTACTCGCCAAGACCGTCATCTATGTTTCTGTTGCGGCCGAGAAACGAATCGATGTCTATGATCTCGAGGCAACCACTGGAAAACTGACTCGCGTTGCTCAGACCGACATCGAGGCGGGTGAACCCGGCGCGCTGACCACCGATCCCCAACGCAGGCTGCTACTGGCTGCGATCCGGTCCACCGGCAAACTCGCTAGTTACACCATCGATCCGCAACGCGGCACGCTCACCCCTGTCTCCGTGGTCGAAGCCGGCCCCGATCCCGCGCAGATTTCAACCGATCGCACCGGCACCTACCTGCTCACCGCCTACTACGTCGCGGCCAAAGTGTCGGTGCACCGCATCGGCGCTGATGGCACGCTGCAAATGCCGCCTGTTCAGGAGATTCCCACCGCGGAGAAAGCGCACGCCATTGTCCCCGACCCCAGCAATCAGTTCGTCTACGTGCCGCACACCGGTCCGAACATGATCTTTCAGTTCCGATTCGATCCGCAAAGCGGTAAACTTTCGCCGCTTGATCCCGATCGTCAGACCACCGCGCCACCGTCCGGTCCGCGACATCTGGTTTTTCACCCTACGACGGCCGTTGCCTATGTCGACAACGAGCAAGGCAGCAGCGTCACGGCCTGGGTGCCGGACGCCCGAACCGGAAATCTCTCGGCCGCGCAAACCCTTCCGACCATTCCTGCCTCATTCCGTGAAACCAACAGTTGCGCCGAAATCCGCATCCATCCCACGGCCCGCTTTCTTTACGTCGCCAATCGCGGCCATAACAGCATCGCTGCATTCGCGATTGATAACACCGGTCGTCAACTTCGATCACTGGGGCAAACGGCGACCGAGGCCGTGCCGCGATCGTTCGATATCGATCCGAGCGGTCGGTACCTGATCGCCGCCGGCGAAGCCTCGGGAAAATTGGCTACCTACGCGATCGACCCCCGGCAAGGAACACTCAAACCACTCGCCACCTACGAAGCCGGAAAAATGCCCTGGTGGGTCATGGCGATCTCGCTGCCCGAATAGGAGCGCAAGCAAGCATGATCATGGTGGTCACGGATACGATTGCAAGGCGTAGAACACGAGACCGCTCGCGCGACAACGGACCGCGATCGACTCGGACGATTGGTGTCATGCACCTTGGTGTACGGCCCATCAGCGTGATGGCGATCGGTGTCATGGCTATCGATGTCATGACGATTAGCTGCATTCTCCTTCTGGCATTCGCATCGGCCACGACGTTGGCTGCCGAGCGGCCCAACATTTTGATGATCGCAGTCGATGATCTAAACGACTGGGTTGGCTGCTTGGGTGGTCATCCGCAGGCGCAAACACCGGCGATCGATCGCCTGGCTCAGCGCGGCACCGTGATGCTCAACGCGCATTGCCAGGCGCCGCTCTGCAATCCGTCGCGCGCCAGTCTGCTCACCGGGCGGCGGCCCTCGAGCACGGGGATCTACACGCTTTCACCGGGCTTCCGCAGCGTTGAGGCACTTCGCGACTTGGTTACCTTGCCTCAGTATTTCGCGCAGCACGGCTATTACACATTCGGCTGCGGCAAGATCCATCACGACGGCAGCGTGCCTGCCGCCGACCGCGATCGTGAGTTCCATGTCTGGGGTCCGGCGCCCGGCATGCCGTATCCGCCGAAAAAGTTCGTCGAGACCCCCGATCCGATCCGCGCGATGGACTGGGGCGTTTT
This sequence comes from Planctomycetota bacterium, assembly GCA_046045565.1. Taxonomy (GTDB): domain Bacteria; phylum Planctomycetota; class Planctomycetia; order Pirellulales; family Pirellulaceae; genus VGZA01. The sequence continues at coordinate 2,422 of JBJOLO010000673.1, forward strand.
TCCGGAGGACGATCGCGAGCAGGCCGATTGGAAGATTGCAGATGCAGCGATCGAGCAGTTGCGTCATTTGCCGCAGGATCGGCCGTTTTTTCTGTCGCTGGGGTTCCGGCTGCCGCATGTGCCGTGCTTCGCGTCGCAACGCTGGTTCGATTTGTATCCGCCCGATACGCTCACCATGCCGCCGATTCTGGAAAACGACCGCGACGACATACCGGGGTTCGCATGGTACCTGCATTGGAAGCTACCCGAACCGCGCTGGTCGTGGTTGCAACAAGCCAATCAAACCAAGCGACTCGTGCAATCCTACCTGGCAAGCATCAGCTTCATGGACAGTCAGGTCGGCCGAGTCCTGGATGCGCTGGATGCTTCGGGCAAGGCATCGAATACGATTGTGGTGCTGTGGTCCGACCACGGTTGGCATCTGGGTGAAAAGGGGATCACGGGCAAGAATTCGCTGTGGGAGCGTTCAACACGCGTGCCGCTGATTTTTGCCGGTCCCGGGGTTACGTCGCGATCGCGCTGTGCCGAGCCCGCAGAGTTGCTCGACCTCTACCCGACGCTGATCGATCTTTGCGGACTGCCCGAGCGCAGCGGCCTGGAAGGCCACACCCTGACGCCGCAATTGCGCGATCCGACGGTTGTTCGCGAACATCCGGCGATCACCACTCACAATCAGGGCAACCACACGATTCGCACGCGCGATTGGCGTTACATCCGTTACGCGGACGGTTCGGAAGAGCTGTACGATCACGGCAGCGATCCGAATGAATGGACGAACCTGGCGAATCAACCGCAGCACGCAGCTCGCAAAGCCGACCTAGCCCGATGGCTCCCGACCTCCAACGCCGCTCCCGTCCCCGGCAGCGCCTCGCGCCTGCTCATCAAGTCCGGCGACACATGGCTCTGGGAGGGAACGCCAATCGTACCCGATCGGTGATTTTTCACCACGAAGATTATTGAATACGAAGAGGTTTGACCACGAAGGGCACGAAGAGCACGAAGGGGGAAGAGAGAGAAGAGGGTAGGGTGACGGAGGCAAGAAGAGATTGGAAGAGGTTAATTCTGTTTTTCGCAATCGGATGGTTACAGGTGCAGCATGCAGGTCATGGACACCAATGCAGCTGAGAACATCTGAAAACATTCAAACTGCGATCGTGCGTCACCACGCAGGCATGGCCTTCGGCCAAATGCGCTGACGGCAGCCGCGAGTTCCAGCCGTGCATTGGGGACACGACCTCCTTCTGGTCCTTCGTGCTCTTCGTGCCCTTCGTGGTAAAAATTCCGCTGCTTCGCGGTACTAACGGCGGATGCGGTCGGAGAAATCGGGGGCGTCGCGGTAGAGGCGGGCTCGTTCGGAGACGTAGGCCTGGCGCTTCGTTTCCTCGAAGGAACCTCTGCGCTCAATCAGATTCAAATCGTACGCCACATTCGGCGACAGGCTCGTTAGCAACATCCTCGCATCGTACGGAATGCTGTCCGGCTTCAGTTTGTTGATGTGCTGCACGATGTTTGATGTGCAGTTGTTCGTCAGCGTGTCATAGAACTCGGGATCCTCCCGCAATTGATTCACCCGCTCCATCACATCCAGGAATAAAGCCTGGACTTGTTGGGGTGTCGCTTCTGCTCGATACACATAAACGTCGTTTTTTCTGACGTCGGTTCGCAAGCGCACTACATCACGCTCGTCGGCCAGCACGTACATCAGCTCAAACTGCTGCGCAGCGCCATCGATCGGAGAATACGTCTCTCCGTTTTCCAACCGCGCCTCGACTGACACCGCAAGGTGTTCGCCGTTACTCATGCCGAAGCTCACCATCGTATGAGCCAGTAACGAATTCGGAGTGAACGGCGTCACAATCAGGTCCACCGTTTTCACATCTTCCAGCTTGATCCGCTTGTCGTAATAGCGAGGAATCACGTCCCGCTCGGTGATGTACTCAAAGTTGCGAATGTTGTAGACCGTCACATCCTTGCTGCCGATCTTGGCGTACGGCATGACGCGATGCGCAGTGATCCAATTGCGATCATTCGATGGCATGGACGGCGCGGGAAGCACCTTCGCAACCTTCTCGTTCACTCCGCGGCAACCGGCCAGGACGGCCAGCATCAGCAATGCGAAGAACATCCGCATGGTCGGTCACCGCTGTAGGAGAAAAAGACTCGGTCGTGAAGCGCCATCACAAAGGACCGTCCTGCCGATGGCGCGTGTCAGGCCCACATTGCCTCCGTGCCGCTGCGCGCACTGCGGCCCAGGGCCGATCAAGGCGCGCAGTAATTAACCGATCGGGACCGTTCGGGCAAGGCGATTCACGCTGTCATCGTCAGCCGCGATGAGCCAACCGGCTCGGCAATCCGCTGCTAGCATGTTGCATCACCGGTTCCCTTGCGGCTTCGCAATCGATCCCAGGTCAGGAGCCCGACAATCGTCTTGGCGTCTTGAATGACGCCTTCGTCGACGAGCCGCATGGCTTCGTCCCAGGGCACAACCCAGTTCTCGATCGTCTCGTCTGCTTCCAAAGCGGAGCGGCCCGGTTCAAGACCCTCCGCCACGAACAGATGCATCGCTTCGTCAAGAATCCCGGGCGAGAGATAAAAACGGTGGAGTTGCCGCAGCGAGCGGCATGTGTAACCGGTTTCCTCCTGAAGCTCCCGCCGAGCGGTTTCCAGTGGCGGCTCGCCGGGCTCCAGCGTACCGGCCGGAAGTTCGACTAGCGTTTGTGCAACGCTCACCCGGTAATTCCGAATCAGGCAGACTTCGTTGTCGGACACGAGCGGCAGGATGACCACCGCTCCCGGATGTCGCACGACAGCCTTTTCCGGCCGCCCGGGCTGACGCACCTGCACAACACGAAAACGGGGCGTGGTCAGCAGCAATTCTTCGTTGGAGTTCATGAGTCGCCACACACGAAAAAACGGACGAGATTGAAGGTCGAACAGGCCAGTGCTAAGATATCGCAGGTCGCGGAGTTCAACAAACGCCCCGGAAAAATCGCGAGCCCGTCGATGCAAGACACGTCGTCAAAATGGAGCTTGGCGGTAGGCAACTGGTACGGGGTTCCGGTCCGCATTCACGGCTCCTGGTTCTTTGTCGCGGTCGCCGCATTTTATTTCAGCTGGCTGCTGCAACAGCAGAAACGCGACACGATCGTCGATTGGCTAGCCGTCGCCGTGCTGGGCGTGTTATTTGTCAGCGTGCTGTTGCACGATTTGGCTCACCTCTGGGCGGCACGACGTGTGGACGGCGTCGCCGACGAAATGGTGCTGACTCCGATCGGCGGCATCACCAAGCTGCGCATGTCGACCGACACCAATGGTGAAGTGCTCGTCGCACTGGCCGGCCCGATCATGAACATGATTATCGGGTGGGGCTGCTGCCTGCCGCTGTTGTGGTACGACGGCTCCGAGAATCTTCCCGGCTTGCTCAAACTGTTCTCCCCTGAAGCACTCCGCTCAGGCACGCCCTGGCAGATCGTCGCGAAGCTCGGCCTGTGGGTCAACCATTGGTTGATGATCATGAATCTGATTCCCACACTGCCGTTCGATGGCGGGCAGATCGTGAAATCATTGGCCGAGCTGCCTCGCATGCGGGCGTATGTCCAAAGCCCGCAGCATTTCGTCGGTCGATTGGGTCAGATGGTGGCGCTGGGCCTGTTGATCCTGGCCATTTGCCTGATGTTGACTCCCGAAACGCGTGGCGACCGGTTCGTGCCAACCTGGCTGGCACTGAGCATCCTGGCCAGCGTGATTTTTATCTCCAGTCGAAGTGCGACGACGATGCGCGACGCGAGCGACGGAATCGACGAGCTGGATCAGCCGTTCGGCTACGATTTTTCGCAGGGCTACACCAGCCTGGAACGCACCACGCGCGAAGATAGCGAGGAGTCGAGCAGCGCGATCACGCGATGGATCGAGCAGCGGCGCGAGGCGCGCCAGCGTCGGCAACAGGAAATCGAAGCCGAAGACGAGCGGCAAGTCGACTCGATCCTCGCTCGACTTCACGAAGTGGGCATCGAAGGCCTGTCGCCGGACGAGCGGGCTCTGCTGCAACGCGTCAGCGCCCGTTATCGCGGTCGCAGGACATAGCTGCAATGGCCGCGAGCATGCACGAGCCGTTCTGATCGCCAACCGGTGAAGCTCTGTCCGATCATGGATCAGCCCGCCATCAGGCCGGCTTCAGAGTCCGAAGTTGGTCCAGCAAATGGGTGATCGCGTAATCGCTCTTCGCCACCAATTGGCTGATGCGACCCGACAGCACATTGCGCTCGTCGCTGGTTAGCTCTTTCGCCGTCAGGACGATGACGGGCGTCTTTGCAAATCGCGCGATCTCACGAAAACGCTGCAGGAATTCGAATCCGTCCATCTCGGGCATCATCAGGTCGAGCAACACGAGCCCGGGTTCGCAACGCTCCAAGGCATTCAGCGCGACGCGGCCATTCTCGGCCAGCACGCACGTCCAGCCGGCTTTGGTGAGCAACCGTTGCATCTGATCCCGAACCACCGGATCATCGTCGACCACCAGGACGGGCAGCGATGCGTGTTGCGCACGCAGGCGTTCCAGGTCGACACTCAATCGCGACCAATCGACCGGTTTTGAGAAAAAGTCCTGCACTCCCAGCGCAAACGCCATCTCGCGACTATCGGTGATCGTGATGACCAGCACGGGGATGTCGGCGGTCTCGGGATCGTTCTTCAGCGACGAGATCACCGACCAGCCGTCGACACCTGGCATCATAATATCGGTCGTAACGGCCATCGGTCGATGTTTTTTGGCCAGTTCGATACCCCGCGCGCCGTCGTTCGCGGTGATCACCGAAAAACCTTCCTTGGTGAGATAGCGGCTCATCATATCGAGGGCTGCCGGATCATCGTCGATTACGAGCACCAGCGATCGCCCTTCGGCCGTCGATACGCCGGCAGCCGAGGCAGCGGTCTCGGGCGTCTCTATTTTCACTTCGGCCGGCACTTGGCTGACGAGCGGCAGCGCGACGGTGAAAATCGAGCCTTCGCCCGGAGTGCTGGTCACCGTGATGTCGCCGCCAAGCATCTGGCAGAAGCGGCGACTGATAACCAGGCCCAATCCGGTACCGCCGAATTTCCTGGTCGTGGTATCGTCGGCTTGCGTGAATGCCTGAAACAGCTTGCCGATTTGCTCGGGCGTGATCCCGATTCCGGTGTCGCTCACGATGAACTGGATCATCTGCTCGTTGGCAGGCATCCGGGCGACACGCAGTCCCACTTGTCCGTTCTCGGTGAATTTGCTGGCGTTGCTGAGCAAATTGAAAAGGGTCTGGCGCACTTTGGTCAGATCGCTGCGCATGTTGCCCAAGTCCGGAGCGATATCGACGACCAGTTGATTCTTCTTGTTTTGAACGAGTGGCGTGATGGTACCTACCACGTCGTTCACCATCGATTGGATGTCAAATGTTTCGCAGTAGATCGTCATTTTGCCGGCCTCGATCTTCGAGAGATCGAGGATATCGTTGATCAACGAAAGCAGGTGCTTGCCTGCCGATTGAATTTTTTGGAGATCCGGGATCGCCTGCTCCTGTCCGGCGTCGGTGAGATCGTCGATGAGCATTTCGCTGTAGCCGATGATGGCGTTCATCGGCGTACGAAGTTCGTGGCTCATGTTCGCCAGGAAAGCGCTTTTGGTGCGATTGGCGGACTCGGCGAGCTCCTTCGCATCTTCGGCTTGGCGAACCGCGTCGGCAAGCTGCGCGGTTCGCTGTTGAACGGTTGACTCCAGGTTCTTGTTCCAATCGGCGAGCTGTTTCTCGCGCGATCGAATCGTCCCCGCCATGCTGGTAAAGCGTTGCGCCAGGTCGCCGATTTCATCGTAGCGCCGCGAAAGTTGGTGGAGATTTTCGGCTTCGAAATTTCCCGCTTGCATCGCCGCAGCGGCATCCCGCAATTGCTGGACGGGCGTGGCAAGTCGCCGCGCAATGAACGTCACCAACAGGCCGGTAAACACCAGTCCCACGACGCCGGTAGCCACATTGACGACAGTCATTTGCAGCGCGGGTGCCAACGCAAGGCTTTCGGGAACCTGCAGCACCAATTTCCATCCTGGTCCCTTTACTGTCGCCCAGTAGAGCCGAAAGGCACGTCCTTGCGGATCGACGACCCGGGTCGTTCCCTCCGGTTTGGCAGCGATGATTGTCCCGCCCGGCAACTCAGAAGCGTCGGCGCCCTCAAAATCTTTGGCTGGCATCTTCGTTTTGTCGGGATGTACCGCCACGTTACCACTCGGTCCAATGAGATAAGCATCCTGTTTCTCCGCTTGCGATTCATCAAGTGATCGCAGCCCGATCTTGTTGACCGTTTCCTGCACGCGATCGAGGGCTAAGTCAGCGCCGGCCACTCCAATGAACTTCCCCTCGACGATAACAGGCACCGTGACACTGATCATGTTGA
>JBJOLO010000684.1:0-6064 GCA_046045565.1 Planctomycetota bacterium
GGTTGAGCGGATCTGTGGACCCGGGGATTTCCTGGCCACAATCTACCACCACCTCGGAATCGATTCCGCGAAAACGCTGATCCGCGACTTTAACGGCCGCCCCACACCCATCGTCGATCACGGCAAGCCGATCCCTGAATTGATCGGTTGATCGTTGTTCCTCAGCATGCTTGGATATGCGGGCATGCTTGACAGGCGAAAATGCTCCGGACGGTTCGTAAGGATCATGGCCATGCTAGCAATCCAGGGCAGGCCGATGTCGATCCATTACGTTGGTCGTCTCGCCACTCCGCGGGCCACGGACTCTTGATCCTGCTCGCCAGCTCCGGCCTGCTCGATCTGCACGCGAAGTCTGAATGTTCGTTACCGACGCGAATTATCGATGCGGCAATGCTCGCTTTCTTGCGCAGCATCTCTATTTTCACTTGACCCCGTTTCTGCACTTTCACTACTATCCGCGCCCGATGACGCGCTGTGGGATGTCGAAATCCCGACCGCAGCGTTGGTGACAACGTGGAAGCCATGATCTTGGTCCCGACCTGGTGTGTAACTTGGCCATGAAAACAACCTGCCTCGTCAATAGTTACAACTACGCCGCCTACGTCATCGAGGCGATCGACAGCGCGTTGAACCAGCGCGTTCCGTTCGATGAGATTATTGTGGTCGATGACGGATCGACGGATGGAACGCCCGACTTGCTGAAGAAGCGATACGGCCACGTGCCATCGGTGCAGATCGTCACGAAATCCAATGGCGGGCAGCTATCTTGTTTCAACGAGGGAATTCGTCGAGCCATCGGTGATATCGTGTTTTTTCTCGATGCCGACGATATTTACGGTCCTGACTACACGGCCGAAGTTCTCGCAACCTACTCCCGTGTTCCCGATACGGACTGCGTCTTCACGGGAATGCATCGGTTTGGCCAATTGAACGACATTCAATTGCCAAGTAGTCGTGATGTGGATTGCGGGTACTCCACGATCTCGCGTTGTTTCGGATCGGACGAGTGGATCGGGGCGCCCACATCGGCATTGTCACTTCGCCGTGCCACGCTTGAATGCTTCCTGCCCTATCCGCTGGAGAGCGACTGGCGTACTCGCGCCGACGATGTTCTGGTTTACGGCTGCGACTTTGCCGGGGGGAAGAAATACTATCTCGCGCAACCATTGGTCCACTATCGCATCCACAGCCACAACCACTTTCACGGCAAACTTTTCACGGCGAATGAAAACTATCAACGCCGATTGCGGCTAAGTCGTTTATTTGGCTGGCTCAATAACAAAATGGCTTACGATACCGACCGACTGCTGGCTTACGCCGCGCACGAATTCACAACGCGTCCCGCTCCCACTTTTAAGCGGTTCCTCGAATACAGGTCGATCCTTCGTCGTGGCACGTTACGGTCTTCGACGAGGCGACGTGCGCTGACACGCATGCTGGGTCATTACTTGTCGACCAATTTCCCCTCGATCGGCCGACTTATTGATCGCACTCGTGCAGCTCGACACGCTCGGCGGCACCGTGCGTTGGGCCTACAACCTGAATCACCGGTCGTTGCCAGTCCAGCCACGCCGTTCATGCCTTCAACGCAGGCGTCACGGCCTCGCACCAACGCCGCCTGATTCCGTGCTCACGATTGCCCAATGCGCCCGGAAGGTCGCAGGCATCGCTGACCACGCTCTCCGTCCGCAGGTCCCGCGCACGACTCGATGCGCGCTCAAAAAAGCTGATATACTGGACGGCCCTATTCGCGGGCAGGAACGCCAGTTACAAAGCGAATAACGGTCCGACTCGCTTGGCAAGGCGATCTGAAATGCAGCATCTTCTCATCGTCCATCGTTCCTGGATTGCATCCACCCGCGATCGCTGCGTCTCACGAAACGCGGAGCGGGCAACTTCGCAATGCGACGGACGGCTATCCCTGCGAACGTTTCTGGTTTGTGCCCTGTTGTTTGGTTGGCTGCCATCGACGTTGCAAGCGGCTGATGAAGCGATCGATTATCTTCGGGACGTCAAGCCGCTGCTTCAGACACGCTGCTATGCCTGCCATGGTGCTCTCAAACAGCAGGCAGGACTGCGACTGGATACTGCAGCAAGTGTTCTTCGAGGCGGCGAATCGGGGGCAAGTGTGAAAGCGGGCGACCCTGCCGCCAGCCTGATCATGCAGCGAGTAACCGCGTCAGATCTCTCGCAGCGGATGCCACCCGAACACGAAGGCGAACCGTTGAATGCCGAACAAGTTGAAGTCCTTCGTCGATGGATCAGCAACGGCGCGAAGGGACCGCCGTCAGAAGAGCCCGAGCGCGATCCTCGCGAACATTGGGCATTCCGGCCCCGTGTACGTCCCGCCGTTCCAGCCGATGCGAGTCTGGCTTGGACGCGCGGACCAATCGATGCGTTCGTCTCACAGGGGCACCGGCAAAATCAACTGGAACCGCGTCCGGAGGCGTCGCGACTGTTGCTCGTCAGGCGGCTGTTCCTCGATCTGATCGGCTTGCCGCCCTCGATCGAGGACCTCGCAGAAAGCACAGCAGACACATCTCCCGATTGGTATGAAAGGCTTAGCGATCGTTTGCTGGCCGATCCCCGACACGGCGAACGTTGGGCCCGGCACTGGATGGATGTCTGGCGATACAGCGATTGGTGGGGACTCGGCGATCAACTGCGTAACAGTCAAAAACATATCTGGCATTGGCGGGACTGGATCATCGAGTCGCTGAATGCGGATCTGCCATACGACGAAATGGTTCGACTGATGCTATCCGCCGACGAGACGCATCCCAATGACCTTCCTACCTTGCGTGCCACAGGCTTCCTTGCTCGCAACTATTTTCTGTTTAATCGGCATCAGTGGATGGACGAAACGGTCGAGCACATCGGGAAGGCATTGATGGGCCTGACCCTGAATTGTTCCAAGTGCCACGACCACAAATACGATCCGATTGCCCAAGAGGACTATTACCGGTTACGTGCTTTTTTCGAACCGTACCATGCACGACTGGACATACTTCCGGGCGTCGGTGACATCGCCCGCGATGGGATTCCTCGCGTCTTCGACGGTTTGCCGGACGAACCAACCTACCGGCTGATCCGCGGACAGGAAACCAATCCGGACAAGTCACGCGCATTACAGCCGGGTGTCCCGCCCTTGCTCGCCTTTGCCGCGATGGAGATTCGACCGGTATCACTACCGATCGAAGCCTGGAGACCGGAACGACGCGACTGGATCATTGCCGATCAAATGGAGAATGCAAAACGAAAGCGACATGCGGCAGAGGAGAGCCTCGGGCAGGCCAAAGCCAAGCAGGCGACGGTCGATGCAACCGCCTCAGGATCGCCGGGGCAACTTGAACTGCGCGTTTGGGAGCTACAACTCGAAGTGGCGCGTGCTGAGGAAATCAGCGTCGAACGCAGAGCCGCCGCTGCCCGCAGTCAATGGATGCTCGATGATGCGATCTCCGCCATGCCGCCCGCAACGGAAGAACGCCGCGCGCAACTGGAACGCGATGCGCAGCAGCTCGCGCTGGAGGCCTCTCGCGCGGAACGCTTCATCGCTGTCACGGTGGCACGCAAGACGCTCGCCGAAACCGAACTGAAACAGCTGCGGGCGCGTCTCGAGGCGGAAGCGAAGCGCGTCGAACCGAAAAAAGAGGGAGATCAAGCTAACCCGAGTGACCAGGAAGCGAAACTTGCAGCGCTCCGGGAGCAACAGGGAAAAGAACTGGAAAAACTTCGCGAGGCATTGGCTGCCGCCGAAAAGCAATTCGAAACCCCCGACGGAAAGTTTGCTCCATTTATCGGAGCGGCTTGGACGCCCACTCGATTCTTCAACTCGACAGCCGACGATCCGCAGGTGACGTTCAAGCCGACGAGCACCGGGCGGCGATCAGCGCTCGCGCGATGGCTGACCGACCCGCGTCATCCCCTCCCCGCTCGAGTTGCTGCCAATCATCTATGGCTTCGCCACTGGGGAGCGCCGCTCGTCCCCACCGTATTCGATTTCGGACGCAAAGGACAACCGCCGGTCCATCGCGAACTGCTCGACTGGCTGGCGTCGGAACTTGTCGACCATGGCTGGAGTATGAAACGGTTGCACCGTGAATTCGTGGTATCGGCGACGTACCGGATTTCGAGCGAGGATGCACAACCCGACGCGCGCGAGTCCCGCATCGATCCGGAAAACCGTTGGTGGTGGCGTCGCACTCCCGTGCGACTGGAATCGCAGGTTATCCGAGACCAGTTACTGGCCCTGTCCGGACAAATGGACAACATTCGCGGCGGTCCCCCGGTGCCCGCCGATCAGCAAGGCGCTTCGCGCCGACGCAGCCTCTATTTCTTCCATTCGAACAACGAACGGAATCTCTGGCTGACCACCTTTGACGAAGCACTCGTCAAAGAGTGCTACCGTCGCGAGCAGAGCATCGTGCCACAGCAAGCCTTGGCATTAACGAATAGCCAACTGGTGCTGCGCGCAGCGCCGTTGGTTGCGCGACAACTTGAACGGGACGCGCCTGCCGTCGCGGGCGGCAACTCGGACAAGATTGACACCGCTTTTGTCCATACCGCATTCCGATCGATCCTGGGCACGGACCCGGGCACAGACGAATTACGGGCAAGCCTCGATGCGATCACAGCATGGCGTCAACAGCCGAACGAATCGCCCGCCTCCGCGCACGACCATTTCATCTGGGTGCTGCTCAATCACAACGACTTCGTCACGTTGCGATAAAAGGATGTCACACATGAGCGACTCGAAAACAAACCGCAGGCAATTTGTCGCCAATCTCGGGAATGGGCTAGCTGGTATCGCGCTGGCATCGCTGTTGCAACGTGATGGCGGCACGTCGGTCGGAGCGGAATCGTCAGCCGCATCGCGATTTGAAACGCCTAGTGGACTCCCTCACTTCGCGCCGAAAGCAAAAAGTGTGATTTGGCTGTTCATGAATGGCGGCGTGAGCCACATGGAGAGCTTTGATCCTAAACCGATGCTCACCAAGTACGCCGGCAAGACGATTGCCGAAACTCCTTTCGCGGACACCCAGGACCCCAAGAAACTGGCGATTGAGCGATTGGTTGTGCCTGACGCGAACGGCAACCAGCGCAACACGCTGTACCCGCTCCAGGTTGGGTTCAAGAAGCATGGCGAAAGCGGAATGGAAGTCAGCGACTGGTTTCCGCATACCGCGCGTCATATCGATCGACTGGCAATCGTGCGCTCGATGTGGACCACCGACAGCAATCACGGCGCTCAGACACAGTTTCACTCGGGACGCCACCAGAACGACGGCGACTTCCCCACGCTGGGCGCCTGGGTGCATTACGGGCTCGGTTCGCTGAACGAAAACCTTCCGCAATTCATTTCGATTGGCACGCGGGAATACTGGAACAAGCGGGATGGGCACTATCTCGGTCCCGCACACGACGCCGTGCCGTTGCGAGTGGACCCCAATAATCCGCTCGATTTCGGCAAGCCTGAATCGGCTCAATCCGAAGCTGCGCGCGGCGTTGGCGTCGAGCTCTTGCGGAAGTTACATCGGGTACGTGCCGAGGAGCATCCTCGTGATGCGGCTCTGGAGGCTCGCATCGCCTCGTACGAATTGGCGTTTCGGATGCAACGCTCTGTTCCTGAGGCGATCGATTTTTCGCAGGAGTCGGCAGAGACACAGGCGCTGTACGGGCTTCACCTGCCCCATTGCCGCGAATTCGGCATGCAGATGCTCGCGGCTCGGCGACTCGTCGAACGCGGCGTGCGTTTTGTCCAGATTCAGCACGGTGGAAGCGGAGCGGGTGCCTGGGACGCGCATGGCGGATTGAAAGGCAATCACGAGCGAAACGCGCTGGCTGTCGACCAACCCATCGGCGCACTGCTTGAAGACCTCGAGCGACGCGGAATGCTTGATGAAACGCTCGTTCTCTTCGCCACCGAATTCGGCCGCACACCCGGATCGCAAGGCTCGGACGGGCGCGATCATCATATCTTCGGCTTTTCTGTCTGGCTGGCCGGCGGAGGGATTCGCCGTGGAGTCGTTCACGGCGCAACCGACGAAATCGGTTTCCACGCCGT
>JBJOLO010000735.1:0-3225 GCA_046045565.1 Planctomycetota bacterium
GTGCGATGCGGGCAATCGCTTGCGCATCCGCCCACAGATAGACGTTCAACGTCGGCCGAAATCCCTCCGCACCGCGCAAGATATCCTTGGTTTGCCGACTGTTGATATTGAACTCCATCCCATCGTCATGGCCGGTCTGCCAGAAAAGTCCCACCTCCGGCACGTAATGACGCTGCTCCCAACCGGCATAATTTTTCATCAACTCGGGCAGCAGATCCGTGGTGAATTCGACGTTGGGATGCACTTGCTGCACGGCCCACACGGAGTCCGCGAGCCACGTGCTGTAATTCCGTGGCTGCGCACCCGGTGTTCGGAACCAATATCGTGCGTAGTCTCGGGCAATTTGCGGCGACCGTAGCCAGCGAGCCTCGTACAGTTGATGGCCGGCGGGACAGCTGATCGCACCATAAGTCCCCGACCAAAATGGCCGGTCGATGAACTCCGTGAAGGAGTAACCGCTGGTGGGCGATCCATACGTGAGGTGCTTGGTCAAAAGTTCCCAGCGGTAGTAATAGGTCGTCGTGATCTCCGCATCGGGACACTCAAAAAATGGAATCGATTGGCGATACCAATCCCAGTCGCGATTGTCCCAAAACGTCTGCTGTTCCAGTGTCCGTTGCTTCGGCAGCACCTCGCCACGCAGCACGGCCGGATGGGACGCGAGCAAGCTCAGCGTGCATAGGACTTGGAATACGGTACCAAAGCGAACCATCATCTTCCCTGGCTCCTTCAAAGTTCGAAATTGCGATTGAGGCATGCCTCGGCCACAACGTATCGGACGAGTCCCGGGACGTCAATTCTTTGGATACTCAGCTGAAGCCTGCAGAAGAGACAACATATCGACAGAACCGGCACAACCGGCACAAGCGGCGATGCGTCGTGGCACATCGCTGAAATCGATGCCCCCAAAAGAATGGTGCAATCCCCTGGGGCGCATATAATCAGGACTGAATTCACTTTGGAAGGAGTTCTCCATGCGCGGCTTTACCACTTTTGGAATTTTCCTGCTCGCCCTTCTCCATCTGGGATCAGCCCGTCTCGCAGCGGAGGACTTGAAGGGTCAAGTGATCGTGCTTGCCGGCGAGATCACGGTAAAACACGACGGCCAGGAGCGGATGCATCAACTGTCCCAAGACGGATTGGCAACGGTGCTCGACACCCAAGGGGACAAATTGCGTGTGCGAGTGGAAGATCCCGAGAAATGGGAGCTCATGGGCTGGGTCGAGCGAAGCCGAGTGGTATCGCTGGCTCAACGACTCGAGCAGCTTGATAAAGAATCCTCAACAAACGAATCCGCCTGGTTGCTGCAATTGCGAGGCCGGATTCGACTCGAAATGAAAGATCTCGACGGGGCTCTGAAAGACCTGAACCAGTCCATCGCATTGGATGCGAAGCGTGCAACCGCATGGGTTGAACGTGCGGCAATTCATCGAGCCCGCGGGGATGAGTCCTCCGCGGTGAGCGATCTCGAAGAAGCGTTGCGTCTGGAGCCGAATCATCCTGCCGCACGATTGGAACGTAGTCGCTTGGCCCAAGCCGGTGAATTGCTTGATGAAGCACTGCAGCACATCGAAGTCGCGATTGAACACGCGCCTGATCTACTCAAGTTGCGTCTGCACCGTGCGCAAATCCAGCATCTCCGAAACAGGATCGAAGAGGCATTGTCGGACTACAATGAGGTGCTGCGAGCCGATTCCCGTCAAGTTGAAGCCTTGCACGGGCGGGGCAACATCTATCATCAAATGGAAAAGTTCGAGGACGCCATTGCCGATTTCACGGCCGCCATTACGCATGCGCCGGATGATGCTCGCGGTTACCTGAGTCGCGGAACCAGCAGGCTGGCGCACGGGTTCCCCATGCAAGCGATGAATGACTACAACCAAGCGGTCAAATTGGATCCGAAAAACCCCAACGCCTGGATCGGGCGCGGCTGTGCCTGGCACGCTCAGCGGAGTTACGACAAGGCGTTGATGAACCTTAATGAAGCGATCAAGCGGGATCCGCAAAACGTTACCGCTCTTTCCTGGCGCGGGATGGTCTATCGCGACAAGCGGGAACTGGACAAAGCCATTGCCGACTTCAACGAACTGCTGCGTATCGATCCGGGCAATACCGAGGCACGAACGACGCGCGGATCGCTGTGGCTCGACAAAGGCGACTACAAGATGGCGATTGACGACTTCAATGAAGTCCTGGCGGTCGATCGTGAGAATATCGAGGCGTTGCAGATTCGCAGCAACTGCCTGCAGCAGACAGCGAAAGAGAATCCGGGTGACCTGGACCGCGCGGTGGCAGACTTGGAGGAAATCCTCCGCATCGATCCGCAGAATGTGGTCGCCTTGATCAGTCGTGGCTCGGTATCCATGGCAAAACACGATTTCCCGGCCGCCATTGCCGACTACGATAAAGCGATCGCAATCGACTCTCAGGATCTTCGAGTCTGGGTTTCGCGCGGCATTGCCTGGCATGAACATGGCGACGATGCCAAAGCGCTTTCCGACCTCGATTCGGCGTTGAAGCTTGTCTCCAAGGATGGGCCAGCGAATGCATTAGCCGCGTGGATTCGGGCAACGGGCCCGCGTGATGAATTGCGAGACGGACGGCGTGCGGTGCGCCACGCCCAGTTCGCCTGCGAAGCCAGTCGTTGGCGCGATGCCCGAACGTTGGGCATTCTGGCCGCTGCCTATGCGGAAGCAGGTGATTTCAACAATGCGGTCAAGTGGCAGGAAAAAGCGATCGCCCTGAACGAAAAGCAGTACGAATCCGAATTCGCGGCTCGACTTGCACTCTACAAAGCAGAAAAACCGTTTCGGGATACGACTCGCTGATCATCGCGACCTGACGTATCGCCCGGGTTGCAAGCCGAGCGGTTCCTGTTATAGGTGATCCTTTCCCAAGAATCCCCTTCAGGAGCAAGCGATGGCATCATCCAAAACGGCTGTGATCACGGGCGCAGGGACAGGCATCGGGCAGGCGACCGCTGTGGCACTGCATCGTGCGGGATACCACGTTGTTCTCGCCGGGCGCCGCGCCGATCGACTGGAGGCGGTCGCCGGCCTGTGCTCAGGTCCGATGCCGCGCGTCATGGTTGTGCCAACCGATGTGACCAACGCCGAATCGGTCAACGCGCTGTTCGCTAAGGCCCATGCCACCTTCGGACGAATCGATCTGCTGTTCAATAATGCCGGCATGAATGTGCCGCCCACCCCGCTCGAAGATCTGGCA
>JBJOLO010000770.1:0-3972 GCA_046045565.1 Planctomycetota bacterium
TGTATACGATTAGCTTGCACGACGTCGATTTTCGCGGTGATCGCGCGTATGTATATCGCTTGGCGATCCGCCGAGGTTCGCGTGTGCTGGGTATGCTGCCCGCCGCTGCGCAGCGTGGGGCGACTCGCGAGTTTGAATTCGTCGGTCAGGGCTTGGCTTCAGGAAAGCCGGTCTTGGAATCAGTGCGACGAAATGTGGCGATACCGAACGATCCTCAGTTGGCATCCTTCTCTTACATGCTGGAGACGCCCGCAGGAAATGCGGAGGTGTTGATTCCGTTGAGCGACATACCGGAGCAGGTTGCCGATCAGTTGCCTGCGGGAGATTCGCCGCGAACCCGTCAGCTTGCGGCGCCGGGGGGCGTCACCAGTCGTTTCCCTGGCCAGGACGACGAGCACCGTTACACCTGGATGGCGGAAAAGGATCAGCACTATTCGCTTGCCTCGCTTTCACGGGCGATAGGCGGGAGGCTCGATATGATGCTCGCCGTGCTCGACCCCGAAGGCAAGCCGGTTGGGGACAGCGATGATGCGGGAGCGAGTACCGATGCGTCGTTAGAGATGAAGGCGGCGACGAGCGGCATGTACACCTGTGTGGTACGCAGCCTGACCGCTCGTGAGAATTCGCTTGACGAACTGTATCGGCTTCAGATCGCGCGACGCATGCCCGACTTCGTGCTCACCATGGCTCAGCAGATCAATCTGCCTTCCGCCGGTAAAGTTGAAGTGACGATTCAGGCTCAGCGTCTCGGCGGGTTCGATGGTGAGATCGCGGTTGCATTGGAAGGGCTGCCGCCCGGGGTGACGACGCAAGGCGACTTGGTCATCGGTGCGGGGAAGAGCGAAGTAAAGTTCACGCTGCAGTCGGCAGCGGATGCCGCATTGGTGGCGACCGTTCTACGAGTCCGCGGTACAGCGAAGATTGGCGAGCAGTCTGTGACGCGGGACGCGCTAGCTGGAGCTGCCGGCAACCTTGCGCCGCGATCGACCGACGAGCAGCGTATTCCTCAGATCATGCTGGCGATGACGATGCCGGCACCGTTTGAGATTCAGGTGGTCGATCGCGAGCGGCAGCATGATGTGCATCGCGGCACGACTTTTCTTGCCGACTTGGAGATTGTGCGAACGAACGGATTTAAGGGCCCCTTGCAGCTTGAAATGTCGGCCCAGCAGGATCGCCTGCGTCAAGGAACACGCGGTCCGATCGTTCCGGTGGCGGCCGAAGCGGATCGAGCGGTCTATCCCTGTTTTCTGCCTGAGTGGTTGGGGACCGACCTGACGCGGCGGATTGTGATCCACGGTGCGGCGGTGATTCCCGATCCAAAAGGCACGCCTCGCTACGTGACGAAGGCGGCCGGGTCAAGGATCACGATGATTATGGAAGGCGCGCTGTTGAAGCTGTCGGGCGAGATCGCCGATCCCAATCTACGCGCGGGCGACACGTGGGAAATCAAAGTAACCACCTGGCGTTCCGCAAAGCTGCCGCTCGATACCAAGATTGAACTGTCGGTACCCGAGGAAGTGGCGGGGTTGCTCCAGGCCGAACCGCTCGTGCTGCCCGCCGGTACCAATGAGGGTATTCTGCGAGTCGTCTCCCGCGCCGATCGGCGTTTGGCCGGGCCATGGACGTTGCGTATCACGGCGACCGCGCTTCAAGAGGGGAAGTGGCCGGTCGTTGCCGAAACCGGAGTTTCGGTCGAGGTCGCAGCGCCATGAGTGCCGAAGCGAACACGCGGAATGTTGCCATGAAGCAAGGTTGCTCGGGGCCCATCGAGCGACGAGAGTTTCTCCGCATCGGCGCGCTGGGGCTAGGTGGCGTCGGATGCATGGGACTCACAGAGATCTTGCAATCGCGCGCGGCAGCGGGTGAATCGAGTCGCGACACATCGGTGATCTTGCTGTACCTGCACGGCGGTCCTTCGCAACTGGAGACCTATGATCTGAAGCCGTCGGCACCGACGGAGTATCGCAGCGTGTTCGCATCGATTCCATCGAACGTTGCAGGGATCGATCTGTGTGAGCTCTTTCCGTTGCAAGCGAAGATCGCGGATAAGTTCTCGCTGGTGCGGTCGCTGAATCACGATGTCGGAATCCATAGCGATGGCGGGATCGTGGTGCTGACCGGCAAACGCCCGACGGTGCTCGACCCGACTTCGCAATCAAAGAGTGAGCATCCTGATTTCGGGTCGATTGCCAGTGTGTATCGCGGTATCGACGATCGGGGCATTCCACCGTACATCGCGATTCCACAACCGCCCTACATGACGCGGCCGACCTATGCGGGAGCGCATCACGCCGCATTTGCACTCGGCGATCCGTCGGCTCCCGGGTTCCGGCCCCCGGGGTTGTCGCTACAAAAACCTTCGGATGCGGCAATGCTTGATCAGCGTTCGTCGCTCTTGTCGCGGCTGGATCGCTGGAAGCGGGAACTCGATGCGAATCCGTCGCTTGTCGCGAACGACAAATTTCGGGAGTTGGCATTTCAGCTGCTAACCAGCCAGCGCATGACCACGGCCTTCGATTTGTCCCGAGAGGACGATGCGCTTCGCGATCGATACGGTCGACACCTGTGGGGGCAAGGTTGTTTGCTGGCCCGACGCCTCGCGGAAGCCGGTGCGGCCGTGATCAATCTCTATATCGACACTCCGAAGAGCGGTCAGGAGTTTACGAATTGGGACGATCACATCGGCAACGCCGGACGGCCCGGACATTTCGCCGATTTCATGCGCGTGCGGTTGCCTTACCTGGACCAGTGTCTGTCGGCACTGATCGAGGATATTTTTGCTCGCGGGCTGGATCGCAAAATCATGGTTGTGGTCGTAGGTGAATTTGGTCGCACGCCACGACTTAGCCACAACACTACCGGGGTCGGTCGGGACCACTGGCCTCAGGCCTACACCGCACTCATTTCCGGAGGCGGCCTGCGGATGGGGCAGGTCGTAGGTGCGACCAACTCGAAGGCCGAATATCCAACCGAGCGGCCGTACTCGCCGCAAGACCTGCTGGCGACCATCTACCGCCACCTTGGCATCGATACCCGTCAAACGCTTCGCGATCTGACGGGGCGCCCGATACCCGTGCTGCATGAGGGATCGCCCATCCGCGAATTGATCTAGATCGGGACGGCGACTCGGTGGTGCTTTGGGTTTCATCATTTTTGTGAGACAGGATGACGCATGAAGATCGATCGTATCGAGGCGACACCGGTTCGGGTTCCATTAAAATCCGGTTGGACTACGAAGACGGCTCATGGGATTCATGCAACCTCGGATTACGTGGTGATACGCGTCTACACAGACAACGGGCCAACGGGATTGGGCGAAGCGACGGTGGCGCCGCGCTGGACTGGGGAAACGAGCGGCACTTGCGTGAAGGTGATCGAGGAGTTGTTAGCGCCCGATCTCCTTGGCCGCAATCCGCTGGAGATTACCCGGTTGCGAGCCCGTATGGATCGCGTGGTGAAACTGAATCCGTTCACCAAGGCCGGGATTGAGATGGCGCTGTGGGACATTGCCGGCAAAGTGGCAAACATGCCGGTGTGTCAGTTGCTTGGCGGTGCGGTGCGCGAGTCGATGCCGATCAAGCTGGTGATTGGCGCTTTCGATGAAGCGAATGTCGTGCAATTGGCCGAACGTTTTTTGGGCATGGGTGTGCAATGCTTGAAGGTGAAGACGGGGATCGATCCCGACGAGGATGTGGCGCGCGTCCGTACCGTTCGAAAAGTGGCGGGACCGTCGATTCCGATCACGATCGATTCCAATTGCGGATGGAATGAAACGACGGCGCGTCACACCTTGCGACGGCTTGCTGAGTTCAATGTACTACTCGCGGAGCAACCGATTGTTCCCGGTGACGTGGCGGCGATGGCAGCGTTGCGAACGACCTCGCCGATACCGCTGATGGCCGATGAGAGTGTTTTTTCGCTCGAGGATGCGCATCGGCTCACCGCGGCGCGGGCTGTGGATGTCTTGAG
>JBJOLO010000808.1:0-2658 GCA_046045565.1 Planctomycetota bacterium
GAGATTCCTCGACTAAGACCGTCTGGGCGCAAAGTTCGATTGTCAACGCACATGAAAAAAGCAGAAACAGAAACCATTGCATCATTGGAATTCGCTCAAAGGACCGAGAAACCGTGTCATCCGTTTTATGGGTGCTAAAGCCATGTTTACAAACCATGTGCCAGTCGGGTCAACGAAGTCCCCTTTACGCCGATCACGAATCGCAAGCGCATTTACGCCAAGGCTTTGCAGCTTCCTTCATGTTGAATTTCGAACGAGTCGGCAGCTACCTGCAGTCACGATCGTTTGTCGCAAGTGCTTTTGACACAAGCAGTGTTCGCACGAAAAACTGGCATCAAATTGGACCTTTAGCTCCTTTTCGCGAAGAAAGTTGGACCGAGCCGCATCTAATTGTGTGGAAGGTCAGGGGTGACCAAAAAACAAACGGGGGCGCCAACTTTTTAAACCAACGATCCGAACCTGACTTTCTGACGGCCCCGTGAAATTCAGGGAGAGCAGTCATGAAACGCATCGTTTCTACCATCGTGATCGCCGCGGTTTTAGGGGTGGCAGGAATGCCACGATCCGCTGACGCTGGAATTTTCGGGCGTCGCTTTGTATGCCGCTCGCCGCGTCCGGAGATCGTCACCACGGTTGCCCCGGATGCCGGTGCAACAGTCGATAGCGGGCGACGCTATTCGTACGAACCGGAAGCCAGAGTTCGGCGCACGGCCCCCGACGGCGTCCCGTTTGGGCAACGGCACCTGCTCCCCAAAACCGACCCGCGGCGATTCATGCCCGATTAATGCATCGAATTCGCGTGCGTGAGGCTTTGATTATTTCGGCACGGAAAAACTCCATGCCGAAGTTTGTGGTGTACCCTTGCGCTGCCGCTTGGCATTTCCAATTGCCAAACGGTAGATCGTTGGACGAGCATCAAGCGGCGTATGTCAAAGACAAGCCGGTTTCACTGCCCGACTTTACCGCGACCTGCCTGGCAGCACGCGACATTCCTCCTGAGACGCGAATCAGCGCCGACGGCTTTACCGTTCGCGCCAGTGCAGGCGAGCCGATCTCGGCCCTGTTTGGCTAGCCCGTCGCACCACGCCGTCGTTGCATGTTTGGGAATCTCCCGTGAGGCTTCCGGAATTCTCGCCGCATCTTTTCCACCACAAGACAATCGGGCTGGCCGCACGAATGGACTGGGACTGAGCCATGGAGCGAACGGCGTCGAGCGACGAATATGGCGGCCGATATGCCGCCGCTATTCAAGTAATTCGGTGCCGGAAAGGGTAGAAAATGGAGGCGTCGATATCATCGATCGAGCCATTGCCCCGGCCCAGCAGTCGAATCGTATCTTCGAGTTCCTGTCGAAAGATTTGGAGGCAGCGTGCGGCACCGGCCGGGCCGCCTGCGCCGAGTGAAAATGCCATGGCCGTCCCGATCAGCACCGCGCGGGCTCCACAGGCTCGTGCGACGACGACATCGGCACCGGTTCGGACTCCACCATCGAGATACACTTCCAGTTTCGAGTTTTCCGCCCGCAATTGCGGTGCGATCTCTTGCAGCATATGCAGGGTGCCAGGCGTGCAATCGACTTGGCGTCCGCCGTGATTCGAAACCACGATTGCTGCTGCCCCTTCTTGCTCCGCACGTCGGGCGTCCTCGATGTTGTGCACGCCCTTCACAATGATCGGCAAATCACCCCAGGCTTTCCTGATCCAGGAAAAATCCTGCCAAGTAACTGCCGACTCGGCAAGCTGCTTGCCGACCGGTGCATAACCCATCGGCTTGCCGGGGATCAGTTCAATATTCGGAAAGTCCATGAGTTGGCCGTCGGCCAAGAATCCCAACATCCACGCCAAATGCTTCCACGTGCGAGGTTGTAGAGCCTGTCGAATTCGTTCCTTGTAAAGGCCTTGAAAGAACTTGGTCACCATCAAGGCGCTGCTTTGCGAGGTTGCATTGATCTCATGGATCAAGTGCGATGAGCGATTGCGTTTATCCCCCAGTCGATTTCCAGCCACTGCCGTATCAATGGTCACGGCCAATGCCTGATAACCGGCAGCCCGCGCTCGCGCAATTCCGCGTTCCGCAACTTCGCGTCCGCCAACCAGGTAGAGTTGGAACCAGCAGGGTCCGCTCGTGGCCTCCTTGACCCGCTCCATTCGAGTTCCGGTCAACGTGGAAAGCATGAACAGAACGTTCGCATTGCCGGCTGCTTGAGCCGCGACGGCCTCACCTTCCGGCCACAGCGTTCGCAAACTCCCCACGGGGGCGACGATGACGGGCATGCTGACCTTCGTGCCGAGCACCGTTGTCGAGGTGTCGACCGACTCGAATCGAACTGCACCATTCGGGTTCAGGTACACGTCGCGAAAGGCGTCCCGATTTCTTTTGGAAGATGTCTCTTCGCCCGCACCGCCTCGAAAGTATTCCACCGCATCTTTGGGCATCCGTTGAAAGCAGAGTTCGACCATGTCGGCAATCGCTGGCGCCGCCGCTGCCCGCTGGCCCCACTTCGTCGCCGCGCGACGGTGAGCCTGCAGAAGCAGCTTCTGAAACGGCATCTTACGCGTTGCTAAGCTCGGATCAGTGTATAGACCGGGTGTTCGTTCCATTGCTTAAAACTATTTTGTGTTGAAAGGTAAGCTTTTCCCAAAAATCAGCGTCGGGGGC
>JBJOLO010000019.1:0-3265 GCA_046045565.1 Planctomycetota bacterium
CGATCGAAGCCTCGTTCATCCGCCGCAGAAAGTCACGCGTGTCGGCAATTCGCAACAACGCCAACGTTTGGTCCGGCAACAAGTAGGGAGCCGCAGGCCGCTCCGCGTACGCCACGCTTCCGGCCATTCCGACAACGCCTAGCCCGCCCAACACGAGGGCCATCACCAAGCCCGGCAGACTCCTTCGCACTGCATTGACCAGCATGCACACGCAGCTTTCAGAAATCCGCACACCGTCACTCGACTCGTATTTTGCACTCAAACCCCATCGGTTTCTCATCGCTTCACTCCCTTCAAAAGCTGCACCTGCCTGCTGCTGCCGGCATCACGCTCACATCAAGCGCGTCGAACTCGCCCGGATTGCATGCATGGTGCTTGCAAGCCGGGATGCGGAGACCACAAGATCTACTTGAACAAAACGGCCCGTTTCCGGCAATCCATCTCTGCGCGGCCCCGAATATGTTACACCCCATTCGGGAACTTGTACCCCGCCCCCATCACCAAGGATTCAGCGAATTCTTCGATTTCCCGTGAAATCAGAACCTCTTTCCCGATCGACCTCGCCCCCACGCGCCCTTCTCCCGTCTGCGTCTCCCGCCTGTGTCTCCCGCCTTGTAAGACTCGCCACCCTGTTGGACAATTACAGCCTTTTCGTGGGAAACACGATGAATCGATCCTTCGCAGGTCGCCGCAGTCAACAACCGTTCCGGGGCGGTATCGGCGTGCTGGCAATCCTTGTGCTTTCGCTCAACGCCACCTCGATCGTGGCGATCGCGAGTGCCTCCGATGAGAACGCGGCCAATCAGCCGCCAGCGCAGCCACGATCGGCGGCGAGTTCCAAAACAGAGACGCCCCCCGTCACCATTCCGTTCGAAGTGGTTGGAACCGGTCTGCGACATCCATTCGGACTCGCTGTCCAGCCCGACACGGGGATCGTGTTCGTGGCGGAAAGCGGAGCCGGCCGCGTGGTGCGTCTTGTCGACGGGAAGACCGAAGAGGTGATTGTCGGTTTTCCGACCGAACCGTACGTCGCAGCGCCGCAATACAACATCGGACCGCTCGGCCTCTTCTTCCTCGACAAAGACACGCTTGTCGTCGGCGACGGCGGATTCAAGGATGGCGAGGATGTCGCGCGGGTATTTGCGGTGCCGGCGACGGGCGCTACTGCACTGAAGTACGAAGACGCGAAACAGAAACTCGGCCCGCTTGCCGCCAGTGAACCGCTGCCGGCCGAAGGCAACTTCTTTGGCATCGCCGCGACGAAGACCAGTTTGTTTGTCGCCTGCCAGGGCGCGAATAGCCGCGGTCAAGTCGCAAAGGCCGATATCAACGACGGAAAGCTCGGTGAACTGAAACGATTCCTCGGCGGCAAAGACTCGCCCGAAGTCGCCTCGCCACTCGCCGTCGCCATCGGCCCGAACGGCGAATTGGTGGTGGGGCAATCGGGCGAACGCACCGTCGCAAACGATAGTCTGCTTACCTTTTACAATCCAAATTCCGGAAAACTACTGCTGAACCTGCAGACAGGCCTGCACGATATGATCGCGCTCGCCTACCACCCCGTAAGCAGGCAGCTTTACGCGCTCGATATCGCCTCGCTGAAACCCGAAGATGGCGGACTGTTTCGACTCGCCAGGTCGACAAAAGAGGCGCAGCAAACCATTCGGCCGATCAAGCTGCTGAAGCTCGATCAACCAACCGCGATGGCGTTTGGCAAGTCCGGCGAACTTTACATCGCCACACTCGGTGCCCCGACCGGCGACGGCGCTGCCACGAATCCGCCGACAGGAAAGGTCATCAAGATCACCCAAGGCCTGGAGGCGATTCGTTAGGCCCCGCCATATGCCCATAAGCTCATGCCTCGCGAAGGAAATGAACGATGCGTGTTTGCCGATTTCGACATCACAACCAGGATCACGTCGGTTTCTATGCCGATGACCTCGTATTGCCGCTCGAGCGAGTTGCCCAAGAAGCTGCCCGTCAGGGACTTGCTGAAGCCGCCTCGATCGCCACTGGAGACCTGCTCGATCTGTTGCCGCCGGATGGCCGGTTCGCTGCCGTAGCCGCAAAGCTTGCAAGTTGGCTCCAAGGCCTGGATGCCGCCAGCTTTCAGTCCATTTCGCTCCGCACCGACAGCGTTCAACTCCTCGTACCCATCCCGCGTCCGAACAAACTGTTGTTGCTCGCCGGAAACTACAACGAACACATTCGCGAGGGGGGGGGGCCCGAAACCGAACGCGCCGAAACGTTTCCCTACGTGTTCATGAAACCACCCTCCACCACGCTCACTCACCCCGGCCAACCCGTCCGCATTCCGAAGGTCTCCCCCAACGGCATCGATTGGGAATTGGAACTGGCGGTCGTCATTGGCCGACGCTGCCGTCGCGTGCGGGAAGCAGACGCATTACAATTCGTCGCCGGTTACACCATCATCAACGACATCTCCGATCGCAAATTCCGGCCGAATCCAGGCCGCAAGAAACGGGAACGGGACTCGTTCTTCGATTGGCAGCACGGGAAATGGCATGACTCCTTCTGCCCTTGCGGTCCCTGCATTTTGTCCGCCGATGCACTGCCCGATCCGCAGAAACTCGCGATGAAACTCACTCGCAATGGCCAGGTGATGCAGGACGCCTCCACGGCGCAACAGATCTTCCCCGTTGCCGCCGTGATCGAATTCATCTCGAGTTTCGTCACCCTGGAACCGGGCGACATTATTTCGACTGGCACCCCCGCCGGTGTGGGCAATACCACGGGAACCTATTTGGCACCCGGCGATCGGATGCAGGGGTCGATCGAGTCGATCGGTACGCTGGTGTCGCCCGTCGAAGCCGATCTGGACGCTTGACTCCCGCAACCGTTTTTTTCCAAGTAAGATGATTCCGCGTCGTGGCGGCCCTGTGATCGCCCCGGGCTGGACACATCCCGTGTAAACCGATTTCCCTTCCGACCGTTTTTGATTGCCATCTTTTTAAAATCAACGTCTTTCCACACTCCAGCGAGCCGCATTATGTCCAAACATCGCCCCAAGATCCTGTTGGCAATCCTCGCCATTCTGGGACTGGCCCTTTGCTACGATAAATTCGTCGCCCGTCCCGCTCTTGCCAAAGGCTATGACACCGTCATGAAATTGCTCGATCCCGCCGACGGCAACTTTCGCATCGACCAGAGCGTCGGTCCAAAACAAGTGCAAGAAGCGCTGGGCAAAGCCCCAAACAACACGCGGCAACAAGGCCTGACCACGATTGAGACCTACGAGTACCGC
>JBJOLO010000138.1:0-14809 GCA_046045565.1 Planctomycetota bacterium
GCTTGTTTAGCGTGTTGTGCCGAACGCATGGAATTGGGTGGAGTGACCGACGATTGATCGTTCGCGCCGCTCGGACGCTGAACTTGTCTCATCCCAACCAATTGTTTGTTGCACCCGAGAAATTTAACGGGTTGCTGAAAGATCACCGATGGCAGACAGAACATGACCGGCTCCGCGAACTCGCGGACACGCTTTTCTCAACAAAACCAAGGTCGGCATCAACCTAGGCTTGCCCGCTTGCGGACCACCGCGTCGAACGCCATGAGCACGATGCGACCAGAGTCGTAATGCTGCCCGAAGATGGATGCTATGCCGCGGAGTGCGCTGAAAGACGAACTCAATACCAGTCCGTAGATCCAACGAGCGAGCGGCAAACCAGCGGCAAGCAAGCCGCTGAGCCGGTATCGAGTTGCACAGCGGGGAACTAGCGGGCAGGCGGTTCGCGACGACGGAATTCACCGCTTTCGCCTGCGGCGGCCTTTGCTCGGTTGGAGGCATCAAGGCTTGACGAAACGCCCAGGACAATCGTCTTATCCTGCGGCTTCCAGCCCATCCAGTCGAGCAGTTCGTTGACGTGCAGGATCTTTACGCCGAGTTCCTGGGCTTGAGTACGCATGCTGTTTCGGCCAGTGCGAATTCTCTCTACACGGTCATCTGCGATTGACTTGGTCGGCAAGTCTGCGATATCCACAAGGTAACGGGTCTCGACTGACATCGTGCCGACCGGCTTGCCGTCTTCGCCCTGATACATGTCAACCACGCCACCGTTCCGCTCAATCAGGCTGCGAACCAATTCCCGATCGTTGTTGCCATCGTTATCCAGGTCAAACCAGCCGCCCACGGCAAAGTGCAGCCGGGGGCCAGTCGACCAAACCGGCGAGTAGACGTTGTCGCCGGGCAGAATCGGATTCGTGTTCTGCGTGTACACGATGCGACCCTCCGAGGTGTTCTCGTCGACGACCCGAACGATCTCGATTCCGGCCTTCTTTTGGGATGCGGTGGCGCTGTTCTCGCTGCGATCATAGACGCTGAACATGACCTGCTTTCGCAAACCCGCTGCCGAGCCGATGTTCACGAACACCGTACCGGTCTTCTGGTTCACGGACGTAATCTGACCGTCCGGTACCTCGAAGTTTTCATGCGTGCGGTACTTGGCAAGCTCTGTTCGGACGATGTCCATCTCCCGCTTCACGCGAACCACTTCGTCTTTCGCACTTTTGACTTCTTTCTGCGATTCGCTCTTTACTTGGTTCACTTGAGTACCGAGATCGGTTACCTGCTTCTTCAGGCCATCTTTTTCCGAGTTCCATTTCGTACGCTCGCCATCATGGGCCGCAATCTGGGCTGCAAGATCGGACTGGGCTTTCTGGGCGTTCTTCTCGAACTCCTTGGCACGCTCGGTTTCCCGGCGGGTCACAGAATCCTTTTCGCTTTCAAGCTCGCGCTGCTTCACGATTGCGGTAGCGAGTTGTTCGTTCTTCGACTTCAATGCCGCCAACAGGTGCTCGGGGATCTTGCGATAGTCTGGGTTTTGCAATCCTTCGCCGTAGGTCGCAACGTCGGCCTTGAAGCCGTTAAAAACCTGCTGTGCGGCAGCACCCTTATCACCCAGTGCAGTGATTTCGCCTTCGACATCGGCCAGCGTCAGGCCCGAGGTGTCCCAGCCCGAGACGAATTTCAGGACGCGAAGTTCGGAGTTCAGCGTTTGCACCTGCGCTTTCGCTTCGTTCAATTGGTTCTGGCGATCTTTGGAGATCTTCTTTGCTTCCTCGGATGCGCCGAAGAGCACGTAGGTCGAAATTGCGAGCGCGACTGTCAGCAAGACCATGATGATCAGCGCGGCGTGCAAAGCCGTGTTGTCGCGAGCAGCCATGAACGATCTCCTTAGATCCGACCCACAAAAGTCAAAAGTTTCGCCGGGGCGCGACCCCGACCAAAACGAGCTGGAAAAACAAGTGGTCCTGCGGCCATGTGTCCAAAAGCATCCCAAGTCGCTCGCAAGGAACGCCTTGGGGCCAGGGTATAAGCCGCCTAGGTCGAGTCTAAATGGGGGTACTGGCCATGTCAAGAAAAGCCATGATCGGAGCTGGTAATTGTTCCTTTTTCGTGAAACGGTGGCTTTTTCTCGGCCCATGAGCCCCTTTCGCGATTCCACTTACCATGCAACTTCCCTTGCCCCTTGTCGTGCTGCACACCATGCCGCACACCATGCCGATCTGCCTTGCAAACGGTCTCCCGGTCGGCTCTCGGCTGCTGGTCTGACTACCAAATCGATGGCGTCCGGCTTCTCACCCCGGGGCATCCGGGCGACCGCGATCCGGCTTAGGGACTCCATCGCCTCGCTTGACCATGGTCCCACGCACCCCTAGGATCCCGAGCATGACAGAATCGAAGCGACAGACGTTTCTCCAGGGGTTCTCGGAAGAGACCCCCGCCTCGTCCCCGAACTGTTCCGCGCCTTCGTCGGTGGAGTCAGGAACTCGGTTCGATCCCGTGCCAGCCTTGACGGATACCGCCGTCGCGGCACCCCCGGCGACGGACGCCCCTGCCATGGAAAAACCGGCAACATGGACGCCCATCTCGGACAGCCCCGCGTCGGACAGCCCGCCTCCGGTTTTTTCCGATGCGGCCCCGGTCACTCCCGAGTCGCTGGCGGGGAAGACGGTTTACGTCATCGACTCGTTTTCGTTGATCTACCAAGTGTTTCATGCCATGCCGGAGATGACGAGTCCGTCCGGTTTGCCGGTGGGGGCGGTGCATGGTTTTACGCGCGACCTCTTGGACTTGCTGGAGAATCGTCGTCCCGATTTTCTTTTGTGCGCGTTCGATTACCCGGCAGAGACGTTTCGGCACGAGTTGTTTCCGCAGTACAAGGCCGAACGTCCGGAGATGCCTCACGATCTTCAGCCGCAGATCGGACTGATTCGGGAAATGCTGAATGCCATGGCGATTCCCGCTGTCGAATTGCGTGGCTACGAAGCGGATGATCTTTTGGCGACGGTGGCGGCCGAGGTCGAGCGATTGGGTGGCGAGTGCTACCTGGTCACCGCCGACAAAGATTGTCGCCAGTTGATTTCCGAACACACGAAGATGCTGAACATCCGCAAAGGCGAGATTTACGATGCGGCGTCGTTAATGCAGACCTGGGGGATTCGTCCGGACCAAGTAGTCGATTTCCAGTCGTTGGTTGGCGATCCCACCGACGGTGTCCCGGGTGTGCCGCTTGTCGGTCCAAAGTTGGCGAAAGAATTGCTCGCGCAATTCGGGACGCTGGAGAATCTGTACGACCACGTGTCGGAAGTCGCGGGGCAGAAGCGGCGGGAGAACCTGTTGACGCATCGTCAGCAGGCGCTCTTGAGCCGAGAATTGGTACGTTTACGTCGCGATGTTCCCCTAGCCTTGGATTGGTCGACGGCTCGGACGGGCCAGATGGATGCCGCGCGCGTGGCGGCAATGTGCGAGCGATTTGGTTTTCGGCGATTAGCCGAACGGCTGGCGAAGTTCACCGGCCAAAAGTCCGGTGCGGCGTGGGCGGCCACGTGCCATCAGGTTGTCAGCGATGCGGATTTCGAATCCTTGCTGACGACGATTGCGCCGGTCGACCGCGTAGCGCTTTGGATGGAAATCGCGGGTGACAAACCGCATGAACAAACCTTGCAGCAAGTCGCTGTGGCCGTGGGGGGAGACGAAGCCTGGTGCCTGCGACCAGCCAGCGAGACAACGGCGTTCCTCGAGCGGCTACAACGATTGTTCGATGCGATCGGCAATCGAGGGGTCGGGCATGATGTGAAGCGATACTGGAACGCATTTCAGGCCGCTGGCAAGCGGCTGCCCGACGGATTTCGCGATTTGATGGTGGCCGATTATCTGCTTCATGCCGGACAGCGGAGCCACGACCTGCCCGAACTTGCTGCCCGTTACCTCCAGGTGCCGCCGGAATCGCTTGGTACGGCGAAGGCTTCGTCCGCGATCGATTCAGCGGACGCGATCATGGCGAATCGCGCGGCGATCATCGGGAAACTGGAGCCGCTGCTTGCCGCAGACCTTCATCGCGAGCAACTCGACTCGTTGTACCAGGACCTCGAGCTTCCTCTGATCGAAGTGCTTTCCTCCATCGAGATGACCGGCATCCGCATTGATGTTGCTCGCCTGCAGGCCTTGAGCGCCAGGCTGGCTTCGCGGCTGGGGGAACTGGAATCCGAAATCTACGCGTTGGCGGGGAGTCGCTTCAATCTGGATTCGCCCATGCAGCTCTCGAAGGTCTTGTTCGACGACCTGGGGTTGCGGTGCGTGAAACGCACGAAGACGGGCCGCAGCACGGACGCCGAGGTGCTCGAGGAGTTGGCGGCGGAACATCCGCTGCCGGCACGAATTGTCGAGTACCGGCAGTTGGCGAAGCTGAAAAACACCTACGCCGATGCGTTGCCGCAGGCTGTGTCGAAGGTGACTGGCAGGATCCACACCACGCTCAAGCAAGACGTGGCTGCGACGGGACGATTGAGCTCCCATGATCCGAACTTGCAGAACATACCGATTCGAACTTCGCTCGGCGCGGAAATTCGTGCGGCGATCATACCGGGCGAGCCGGGTTGGAAATTGCTGGCTGCTGACTATTCGCAAATTGAACTGCGTGTGCTGGCTCACTACTGCAGTGACGAGGCGCTACGCGATGCTTTTGCGCGTGACGAGGACATTCACCGTCGCGTTGCCGCGGAGGTATACGCGGTGTCGCCGGATGCCGTGACTTCGGAGATGCGGCGCACGGCGAAGGCGGTGAATTTCGGCATCCTGTACGGACAGTCGGCATTCGGGCTGGCGAAATCGCTTGGCATCGATACCGGCGAGGCGGAGGCATTCATCGAAGCCTATTTCGCCCGCTATCCGGGAGTCGATGCCTTCATGAACGGGGTGTTGGAGGAGGCTGCCCGAAACGGATTTGTGCAAACCATTCTTGGCCGCCGTCGGCTGATTCAGGGTGTGCGAAGTGCGGCGAGGCGAGGTACGTCAAGGCAACGGAACCTGCCGGAGCGACTTGCGATCAACACGATTATTCAAGGTTCGGCTGCCGATCTGATCAAGCTTGCCATGCTCGGCGTCTATCGGCGACTCCAGCGAGAAAAGTGTCAGGCTCGTTTGCTTTTGCAGATTCATGACGAACTGCTCTTCGAGGTTCCGGCGGGAGATCAATCCGCGTTGGCCGGGCTGGTTGTGGAGGAAATGAGCCGGGTTGGTTCGCTTTCCGTACCGCTGAGGGTCGATGTGAAAGTGGGCGACAATTGGGCTGAGTGCGAACCGCTGCTGTGAGCACCGCCATGAAAACCATTGGAATTGTGGGTGGAATTGCGAGTGGTAAAAGTCTGGTCGCGACTCAATTGCAATCGTTGGGAGCGTTGGTGGTGGATGCCGACCGGTTGGGGCACGAGGTCCTGGAGCTACCGGAGGTCCGCGACGCAATCCGAAACCGCTGGGGTGACAGCGTTTTGGGGCTGGACGGTCGTGTCGATCGAGCCGCAGTGGCCCGCCGCGTTTTCCGCGACTCGGACGGGCCTTCAGAGTTACGCTTTCTCGAGCAGTTAACGCATCCGAGAATCGGCAATCGACTACGGGCAATCGTGGCCGAAGCGCGTCGCGAAGGTCGGATCAAAGCCGTGGTGATCGACGCGCCGCTGCTGTTTCGCGCGGGGCTCGATGCCTTGTGTGACGAAGTCATCTACGTGGACGCCAGCCGAGAGCTTCGGGAATCCCGTGTGGCCGGGCGGGGTTGGCCTGTGGGAGAGTTAGGGCGACGCGAGGCGGCTCAGGATCCGCTGGAGGAGCAAAAAAGGCGAGCCACCTGGGTTCTAGATAATTCCCAGAGTGCCGAGGCCGCCCGGGACGCAATCGCCCGATTTTGGCGGGAAAGAATCGATCGCGAACAAGGCAGTTAGGTCGTCCCCGAAACTTTTTCGGTGCCCCTCGGTCTGGAACAAATCGTCCGCTTAGAATACAAAGAAGCGACCTTCCCGCCGACGCCGTCCGCGCGTTGGCTCCGTCCTATCCCTGAACCTTGCCATTCCTGATCGCCACTTGGCGTTTTGCGCCTGTCCAACCCGCCAGCCCGCTTTTCTCGTTAGACTTTCTCGGGAGCGCATCGACATATGACCACGAATCGAGGCCCCAAGGGACAACCCGAACCCAAGGGACAACTGGAGTCAAAGGGTCCACTGGAGTCGAAAGCACCACTCGATTTGAGCGGCCGCGGTGAGAAAGCGGCGCGTAGTGACCGGCATCACCACGGGCCTGACGAGTCGTCGCACGACTCCGGTAACCACGATGAACCTGCAGAGGGGGACGAGGGTGCCGTTGATTCCCACGCGGTTGTGCGGGATGCCGATGCCGATCTTCGCGAACGACTGCGAAGACTCGAGGACGAGGGGGAGCCGCTTTCGCTGGCGGAAGAGATCGCCGAAGAGGCCGATCGTCGCGGTCGTCATGTTTCCGAGGTGCAATCGCAATACGACCGCATCAAGCAGGGCGAAATCCATATCGCCGAGCTGCAGAAGATGTCGATGACCCAGCTGATCGAGGCGGCTCGCAAAGATAACGTCAAAGACGTTGCCGGGATGAAGAAACAAGACCTGATCTTCAACATCCTCAAGGAGAGGGTGAAGATGAACGGGTTGATGTTCGGCGAAGGAACGTTGGAGATCCTGCCGGACGGCTTTGGCTTTTTGCGAAGTCCGGATTACCACTACCTTTCGTGTCCCGATGACATCTACGTGTCGCCCAGTCAGATCCGGCGATTCGGCTTGCGAACCGGTGCGACGGTTTCTGGTCAGATCCGGCCCCCGAAAGAAAACGAGCGATACTTCGCGCTGCTGCGCGTCGAGGCCATTAATTTTCGCGATCCCAACGAGATGTCGCAGCGAGTCGGATTCGACGACCTGACGCCGATTCATCCCGACAAACGCATCAGCATGGAGAATGAACCGAGCGACATGTCGACTCGCGTGGTAGACATGATGACGCCGATCGGCTTCGGACAGCGCGGCTTGATCGTCAGTCCGCCTCGCGCCGGCAAGACGATCCTGATGCAACGCATGGCGAAGTCCGTGCTGACGAATTATCCCGACGCGTACGTCATTATGTTGTTGATCGACGAGCGTCCGGAGGAAGTCACCGACATGGAGCGTCAGGTGAAAGGGAAAAACTGCGAGGTGATCAGTTCCACGTTCGACGAACCGTCGTCGCGGCATGTGGCGGTTTCGCAGATGGTGCTGGAGAAGGCCAAGCGGATGGTCGAGTTCGGCATTGATGTGGTGATTTTTCTCGACTCCATCACGCGTTTGGCTCGAGCGTGGAACGCCGAATGTCCGCAGTCGGGCAAAATCCTGTCGGGCGGTCTCGATGCAAACGCAATGCAAAAGCCCAAGGCATTTTTCGGGTCGGCGCGCAAGGTCGAAGAAGGTGGATCGCTGACGATCGTGGCGACGGCGTTGGTCGAGACCGGCAGCAAGATGGACGAAGTGATCTTTGAGGAGTTCAAAGGCACGGGCAACATGGAGATCGTGCTTGACCGGAAGCTCGTCGATCGCCGCATCTGGCCCGCGATCGACATGAATCGCAGTGGAACCCGCCGCGAGGAAATGCTGCTGGACCCGGAAGAGTACCGCCGCATCTGCGTCTTGAGACGGGTGCTTGCCGCCATGAATCCGCCCGAAGCGATGGAGTTTCTGGTAACGCGACTGCAGAAGACGAAGACGAACGCCGAATTTCTCATGACGATGAATATGAAGTAAGGGATGTCAAGTAATGACGAACGTTGGCGGTTGGCGGGCAACCGCACCGTCGAGGATCGTTTGCGGGTTTTGTTAGCAAGGACTGGCTGATGCCAAATGTTTTCACCGGCCGAACCGATCGAGGCGAAGGGCGTTTTGCGATCTGCGTTTCGCGGTATAACGAATCGATCACCTCGAAATTGCTGCAGGGTGCTGTGGAGACGCTTCAAGCGGGCGGCGTCGCGGCCGATGCAATTGACGTGGTCTGGGTGCCGGGCGCTTGGGAATTGCCGGTCACGGCGCAGCGCCTGCTGCATCACCACGAATACCGTGCGCTGATCTGTCTGGGTGCGGTGATTCGCGGCGAGACGACGCACGATGAGCACATTAACCGCCAAGTGAGTTTGAGCCTCGGGCAAATCTCGCTTGATACCGGCATCCCGCTGCTGTTCGGGGTGTTAACCTGCAATACGTTGGAGCAGGCGATCCAACGCTCGGGCGGCAACGCAGGCAACAAAGGTGTCGAAACGGCTCTGGCAGCATTGGAGATGTCCGACCTGTGGCGACAGATCGGTGGCACCGAACGCATGGGGCTGAAGTGAATGACCGAGGGAGTTCCGGATTCTTGGGCAGCGTCGGCCGTAATCCCACCGGAACGAGCCAGGATGAGCAGCCCTCGATCCGCCTCGTAATCCGGTTGAAGTCGTGTCGATAAACGAGTGCAAGTGGAAGCCTGTGCAACGGGCAGATCGAAACGAAAGGTAATGAAGGTCGGAAGATGTCGCGAAGAAGTCGAGCTCGAGAAGTGGTCCTGCAAGTGTTGTACGAGGACGACTTGAATCCGTCGCGAAATCCGGCCGTGGCCGATGAGTTCGTGCAGAAAAGGCTGCATCGCGATCCGTCGCTCGTGGAGTTCGCTGCGATGCTGCTATCGGGTACGCGCCGTCATCGACCGGAACTCGATCGCTTGCTGGCTGAAACCGCAGCGAACTGGAGTTTGGCGCGAATGGCGGTCACGGACCGTAACGTTTTGAGGTTGGGCGCATTTGAGATTTTGCACACGGACACGCCGCGTCGCGTCGCCATTAATGAGGCGGTGGAGCTGGCTCGACGGTTTGGCACGCGACAGTCGGCGCAGTTTGTGAATGGTATCCTCGACAAGTTCATGCAGGAGCGGCGTGAAAGCACGCGGAAGGACGATGGGCTGGTTTGATCTGATCCGCGCGGGGTTGAAGAAGACCTCGCAGGTGCTCAAGACCGATATCCGCGACCTGTTCAAGCAGGAAGGGCGGCTCGTTGACGATCAGTTCCTGGCGGAACTGTTCGCGATCCTCGTCAAAACCGACATGGGGGTCGGTCCGGCAAATGCGATTCGGGATGAGATTTTCGCCGAGTCCCGCGCGCGCAAACTGTCGATGAGCGACGTGATTGCGGTGGTAAAACGCAAGCTGTTGTCGCTGATGACCGAGGCCGGTGGGGAACTCACGTGGGCCGCGTCAGGACCGACGATTGTCATGGTCGTCGGTGTGAACGGTTCAGGAAAAACCACGTCCATTGCCAAGCTGGCGAATCTATTTCGAGCGCAAGGCAAGAAGGTGGTGTTGGGTGCGGGCGACACGTTCCGCGCGGCTGCCGTGGAACAATTGTCCATCTGGTCGCAACGATCGGGCGCGGAAATTGTGAAAGCGGAACCCGGGGCCGATCCCGCCAGCGTTGCACACCGCGCCGTGTCGCGGGCGGTCGAGTCGCAAGCCGACCTGTGCATCATCGACACGGCAGGCCGGCTCCAGACCCAGACGAATTTGATGCAGCAGCTCTCGAAGATCCGACGCGTGACAAGCAAAGTGATCGCCGAAGCGCCGCATGAAGTGCTACTCGTGCTCGACGCCACCGCCGGTCAGAACGGGATCAGTCAAGCGCGAGGCTTTCACGAAGCAGCCGGCTGCACCGGCATCGTGCTCACCAAACTCGACGGCACCGCCAAAGGTGGCGTCGTGATCCCGATCCAGCAGCAGTTCAAGATTCCCGTGAAATTCATCGGCGTCGGCGAAGGCATGGACGACCTGATGCCGTTTCAGCCCGAGGAGTTCGTGAAGGCGATGTTTGAAGACATCGAGCAATAGCGGGTCAGTTGCCAGACCGGTTGCCAGCGACCGCAATCCGGCATAGGCTTCTTCCGTCGGAAGTCGCCCCGGCGCCGTGATCGAAACACTGGCTGCCGTCGTTTCAGTACGAGCAACCCACTTATGAAACTGATCATCGCCATCATTCAGCCGAGTCGCCTTGAGGCGGTCAAAGCGGCGCTCTCCGAGGTGGAAGTCGTTCGTTTGACCGTGATGGATTGCCAAGGATTCGGTCGTCAAAAGGGCCAGACCGAGCTTTATCGTGGCCACGAGATTGCCACGAATTTGTTGCGCAAAGTGCAACTGCAGATTGCGGTGAATGACGAGTTCGTTGAACCGACGATCGGGGCGATCATTCGCGGCGGTCGCACCGGCGAGAAGGGGGCCATCGGCGACGGGAAGATTTTTGTGCTGCCGATGGACGACTGCATTCGTATCCGCACAGGCGAACGCGGAAGCGACGCCATCTAGGCGTGCTTCGGCACACCGTAATCGTAACGTCGCTGCACGCGCTGCTGCGCTTTTCCCGGCTGCAACAATCGCTGCTGCAGTCCCGGGACGGA
This sequence comes from Planctomycetota bacterium, assembly GCA_046045565.1. Lineage (GTDB taxonomy): Bacteria > Planctomycetota > Planctomycetia > Pirellulales > Pirellulaceae > VGZA01. The sequence continues at coordinate 10,444 of JBJOLO010000138.1, forward strand.
TCGCGATCGTCGCCCCGAGGCTCCGTCCGTTATTGCGGATCGTATCCTTCCGAGAACGGGCTTTTGTGCCGCGGCATCCATTTGCACAAGCCTAGACCGAAAAAGTAAAGCAGCGTCAGCGGCAGTGCCATCAGCAGCAAACTCACCGGATCCATCGGAGTGAGCACGGCGGAAATCACGAAAATTGCCAACACCGCGATCCGCCATTTCTCAATGTACATCTGCAGCGAAACCAGACCGATGCGATTCAAAAAGAGCATCACTAATGGCAGTTGGAAGCTCAAGCCGAATCCAATCGGCAGCAGCAGCACGAAGCTAAGCCACTCGCTGATACGCGCGTCGAGTCCGATGTTCATCGAATCGTTGAACGTGAACAAGAATCGCAGCACCGGATCGAACACGAAGAAAAAGGCCAAGGCGGCACCGCCGAGGAAAAGCCCGAGGCTGATCGGCAGATAGATGTAAACGTAGTTTTTCTCGTGCGGGTACAGCCCTGCGGCGACGAAGTTCCAGATTTGGACGAAGATCCATGGACTGGAAAGCACAATGCCTGCGACAATTGCCGCTTTCATCCAGATCATGAACGCTTCCTGGGCGTTGAGTGTCGTGACTTGGATCTCGATCGGACGCCAGACGCGGGCTTTAACCAGATAGGGTTGCGGAGGCGGCAGATTTTCACCAATCACGACCAGGGATGATTTCGGGGTGGCAGGTGCATCAGCCGAGTCGCCGGGCGACTCGGTGTCGGGCGACTCTTTGTTAGGCGACTTCGTGTCGGGCGACTTCGTGTCGGGGTTCTCGCCAGCCTGCCCCTCGGCGGCTCCCCCTTCCAGAGTTTTCGCTTCGCCGGACTTGGTTTCGCCCGAATTCGTTTCGCCGGACTTCGACTCGGCGACCGGTGTTTCGGTTGCCGGCGCGGGTGGCGCGGGGGAGTCGGCATTTGTCGTCGCGGTGGTCCGCTCCGGTTGTTGCGGCGGAGTGCTCGCGGGGGTGTCCGTCAGCGTTGGTTTGTCGAGCCGAATATTGACCGGTCCTGCCATGGCCTCACTGCCAACCGCCTCGGTGATTCGCCGCCACTCGTGCGCTTCGAAATAGACCGACTCAAACTTCACTTTGTGCTCGCGAATGAATTGTTCGACATCCGGCGAGAACTCGTCCTGAAACTGCTTTTTCAAGGTGTTGATGTTTCGATCGACGGTGTGGCCGACCATCGCGTTGGTGAGCGGTCGTTTGATCCAGTCGACGACATATTCGGCGACGAGGAATCCCAGCATCACGCCGATCGACAGTCCCAGTACGGCACGAAACAACGCTCGCCGTAATTCCTCGAGGTGCTCGCCGAAGGACATCTTGGTGCCTTCGAAATAATCGTTGTTGGGCAGGGAGAGTTTGGCCATATGCGTTGTGATTCAGGTGTGTGAGTTCGGACTCAAAAACGAATGGTGGAAAACGTCCAGGCGACGCGCAGAACGCAAGGCGTTCGCGGTTCGCGCGCGGAACAGATCGCCCCGCGTTGCCATGGCCGGAGCCACCGCTAGGCGGAACGAATCCAGAAGTGTACGGATGGAAGCTGCCGTACCAGGTGTTAGGATACCGACTCGCATCGGTGCCAACATCCTACCATCCGGTTTTGCGAGCCACAAGCGAGCGAAGATGAGTTCCTGCTATCCGCTACGGTTTGCCCCGCTGTTCCGCCGCTACCTGTGGGGTGGTCGACGTCTGGAGAGCCATCTCGGCAAGGCAATTGGCGAGGGCGACGATTACGCGGAGAGTTGGGAGATCGTGGATCGTCGGTCCGATCAAAGTACAGTGCAATTCGGCCCCCTGGCCGGTCAGACGCTTCACGAACTTGCCGCCCGCGATCCCGAGTCGTTCTACGGGTCCTCAAGCCCTCCGCCGCGTTCGTTTCCGCTGCTATTTAAGTTTCTCGACGCACACCAGACTCTTTCGGTCCAGGTGCATCCCACCGATCTGGAGGCCGCGAAGCTCAATCCGCCCGATCTGGGAAAGACCGAGGCGTGGGTGATTCTGCACGCGGAGCCGGGCAGCAAAATCTATGCGGGTTTGAAGTCCGGGGTGGATAGCGAAATGCTTCGGACTGCGGTAAAGCAGGGGATGGTGGCGGACTGTTTGCATCAATTCGAACCGGTGGCCGGCGATTGCGTTTTCATTCCCGCGGGTACCGTTCATGCACTGGGAGCAGGATTGATTGTCGCCGAAATTCAACAGGCGAGCGACACAACCTACCGACTCTTTGACTGGAATCGAGTTGGAGCCGACGGTAAGCCAAGGCCCTTGCATATCGAGGAATCGATCAAGGCGATTCATTTCGAACTTGGTGCCGTTGATCCGCAAGCACCCAGGCCGACGGGAAATCGGTGCATCGAGCGGTTGGTCGAATGTGACAAATTTGTACTCGATCGTTGCCGCACCTCGGCCGCAATCCATATCGGCGGGGACAATCGTTTTCATTTGCTCGTGAACCTTGGTGACGCGATCCTAATCGAGGGCGATCCGGCCGGCCGGCCGCTGCATCGCGGCGAGGTGGCGCTGCTGCCGGCGGCATTGGGGGCGACTGCGGTGACACCCGAACGAGACGCTGAATTTCTCGATATCTACCTGCCCTCGACCGTTGCAATCGGCACGGCTTTCCAGCACCGGCAAGGCTAGGCAATTACGGCCGCGTCGAAACTGCTTGCATCGCTCAAGTCAGGATGCTTCTGACGTCGATTCCCTCCAATAGCCCGGGCGATTCGTATGGATGCGTTTCGGGTTGCTCGCTATACTCCCGCCGCGCTGCTTGCACCCATCGTTTCCCGCAGAAAGCCCCGCCATGCGACGATCCCTGCTGGCCACCTGCCTACTCCTGATTGCCAGCGGCTGCGCGGCTCGAGGCGGAACGGGAAGCACCGCCATGCCGTCGATCTTTCGTCCCCCCGGCGATATCCAGCAGCAGCGGTTCAATGCCGTCGCGCACGACCCGTATTACGACAACGATGCGGGCCCGGAGGTAGTCGGCGGTCGGCCCCGAGAATACCAAAAGCAACTGGCCGAGCCGGTGCGTAATCGCTGGCTGAGCGATAATTACTGGAACACAGGGCGGCCAAGCCCGAAGTAGTGCCGGTTTCGCCGCTCTATCGCATGGATGCATTCTGGCTGCCTTGCGAGCGTTATCCCCGACGCCTCGTTCCCCTGCGCGAACAGGCACGCAAGTTGAGTTCACCTTCGGGATAACGATACAATCGATCGCGTGGTCCCGAACAGAAAAAACCGTTTGGTGCGACATCCATTGCATCCGATTTCGGTCCTTGCACTCGGTCTCGTTGCGCAGTTGGTCGGCTTCCGCGCGGCGACGGCCGATGAAATCCCGCAAGGAAAACCTCCGAACATCGTGTTCATCGTGACCGATGATCAGGGGCCGTGGGCTATCGGCGCCTCCGGGATGTCGCAAGCGAAAACGCCTCGCATCGATCGATTGGCCGCCGAGGGGGCGCGCTGCACGAATGCCTTCACGCCAACTCCCGTTTGCAGCCCCGCGCGCGCGAGCATCATGACGTCCCGATACGGCAGCGAGCTCGGCATCACCGATTGGATCAATCCGAATCAGGACGCGGGCGTCGGGTTGGATGCAACGATCCCGACGTGGCCTCGCATGCTGCAGCAAGCAGGTTACTCGACCGCATTATTCGGAAAGTGGCATCTCGGTGACACCGACGAACAGCACCCAACGCGGCGAGGCTACCAAGCGTTTTTCGGATTCCGTGGAGGAGGAACGACGCCCCGCGATCCGATGCTCGAACAGGGGCTCATCGATCAGGAGTTCATCGTCAAGCAGCGAACAGGGTTCATCGTCGATCTGGTTACGGATGAAACGATCTCCTGGCTGCGTCAGCGAGACAGCTGTTCTCCCTTTGCGGTAAGCATTCATTATCGCGAACCGCATGCGGCATACCTGCCTGTGCCCGACGAAGATTGGGAACGTGTTCGCGATCTGGACATCCAAGTGCCTGATCCGCATGTCCCCGGTCTGCAAACCGATCGAGTGAAGAAACTGATGCGCGAGTACCTCGCATCGGTTGCTGCGATCGATCGCAATGTCGGGCGACTACTGGATACGCTCGAGGACCTGAAGCTCGCGTCCGATACCATCGTGATCTTCACGTCGGATCACGGTTACAACCTCGGTCATCACGGACTGCTCTACAAAGGCAATGCCCAGTGGATATTGGAACCCGGCGCCATCCCGCCAGGATCGGAGAGGATCCCGCGAGGGCAGCGGCCGAACATGTTCGATACCTCGTTGCGCGTGCCGCTGGTCATTCGCTGGCCGAAGGTGATTGAGGCGGGACGGGTTGAGCACCGGACC
>JBJOLO010000170.1:0-9373 GCA_046045565.1 Planctomycetota bacterium
GTAACGCCGATCAACAGCGTAGAAAGTCGAAATCGCTTTGGAATCCGTTTTGACGTAGACATTGGACGTGGCTGGCCTTCATCGTGCCATGACAACACCAATTCAACGCACCAGAATCATCCGGAAAGGCTTCAAGACGGATCAAATTATTCATCCGGCTTCTGCTTCACGGCCCCGTCATCGTGGTGAGCCGCTTTTCGAACAGGAATTTCCATTCCCACTCGGGCTCCAGTTTCGACGCGTCTTTCTTAATCTGGTAACCCAATCGCATGCGACGCGGCGAAACCTCGACGACAAAAAACCCTTTCTCGGTTTGACCGGTGTTGATCACATCAAGCACCCGGGTTTCGCCGTCCGGTTTCCATTGTCGAATGCCCGTCCCTGTGTGGCCATGGAAATAGGCAATGACTTGGTACGGCTTCAACGCTTCGTAGAACTCGGTCCAGTCTTCCGCAACCCACCAGTCGGTATCGAAACCGCAGTGCGCCATGACGACAACAGGACGCCCACTTGCACCCACGGAGGTCGCAAGATCGTATTTGACAAACTGCAAGGCATCCTGCGGATCATGCCACGGCAATGAGTACCGGACTTTGGGATTCTGCTTGTCTGCGGGATAAAGATTGGCCTGCACGAAATGCACGCCCTCCCAATCCCACGAGTAATGCAGGCCGTTGGGCGCGACGCTGCCGATAAGTTTTTTCTCAAGCCGCACCGCGTTGCGACGTTTGATCTCGCCCTGCACGCTCAGCGACTGCTTGATGAATTTTTCGGGCGGTCCATCGTGGTTGCCCCAACCCTCAAACACCGGATAACGCAGCATTCCTTCGGTCCCGTCCAGTCCGAAATGCGCGACAAAATGTCGCCACTCCACGCCGGTCTCCCCCGCCTTGTCGCCGTCGTCGATCAGGTCGCCGAGAGCCAGCACGCCTCGCGGGCGTCCGATCAGACCACCACCCAACTTGTCCGGCCAAGGCTGTCCAGGCAACGCGTTCATCCGCTCAATCGTCGCCCGATTACGATCGTTGCGCTCGATCTTGGTCACCGCTTCGTAGTGGGAGTCGGAGGTTACGAAGAACGTGACGGTCTCGCCCTGCCCACAAACGGTCATGCTCGCCGCGAATAGCACCAAAGCCGTAAGCTGGCCCCAACCGCAATACTTTTCGAGCGAGAATAAGCGCATCTTCTGGGCGTCCTTTTGGCGGTTGCGTTAAAACATCGTCGGAGCGTCGGTCTAAGAGCGACGCGGAGCGCGTCGTTTTGATGACGGAGGCGTTGAATCTCGTTTTGATATCGCCTCACGCCGCTTGATATGGTCGATCAAGACTTGAGCCGCGGGAGCAAGGGTGCGATTGGCCAAGTAAATCAATCCGTAGTTCAGTCGCAACCAGGGCGGGAAAATCGGCAATTCACATACTTCTCTCCGCTGCAAAGCATCTTGAAGTAATTCACGGGGCGCCGCGCCAATTCCGTCGCTTTCGGAAACTGCCATCCGAGCCGAGTCGAGATCATCGACAAGAATGGCGGGGACGAAATCGCCGTTGGCCGGATCGATCCAACCGGATGAACGCAAATCGGCTGGAAGAAAATCTCGTATTCGCCGCGGTGCTCGCGTCGCGACCCAGGGATATTCAGTCACTTGCTCGATCGTCAGCTTGCGTTGTCCTGCGAGCGGGTGCGCCGGACGACAAAAGAAACCCAACTGCCGCTGCGCGATCGGCTCCGTAGCCAGTTGCGGCTCCTGCTCCGCTTCGCTGATTTCCGCCACCGCAAAATCCGCGCGACGCATCAGCACATCCTCCGTCGCCTCACGCCACGTCGCGATCCGCATTCGGCATCGAATCTTGGGGTGCTCGCGCAGCAGGTCACCAATTGATTTGGCAACGGAAAGCACGGCCGGATACATACCCGACGTGACCGTCAACTGCCCCGTCTCTAACCCCTTGAGTAATTCGATTTCACGAATCAGTTCCTCGCTCGTCACAATCAACTCGCGACCTCGTTCGACGAGCAGCTTTCCGCAGGCGGTGGGCTCGACGCCGCCTCGCCGGCTCCGGTCGAACAACCGCACGCCAATCTCCTGCTCCAGGGCGTTGACACTGCGCGACAGTGCCGGCTGCGAGATGCCGAGCGACTCGGCCGCGCGCCCAAAGTGCCGAAACTCCGACAGCGCGACCAGATAGTGCAGCATGCGGGGCATGATTTCCATAACCAAATATTATCACTTCAGCGTCTTTGATGCATTAGACGAATTGAACGAACTCGCTAGAATGAGGGCCCCGACGGGGATGTCCAGGAGCGGTGCCAATCCCACCCTCGCACCGGGAACTTGCTGAGCCAAAACGTTTGTCGCAGCCAACGGGTCGCCGTTGCAAGAAGTTTGAGGGCATCACGCGTATTCGACTGCGGGTCGCGGTGGTCGCCCGACAGGCATCGTCTGAAAACTTTTTTTAGGGAGGTTCTTATGTCGAAAGCGTTTGTAACGCATCGAAAACGTGCGGCCGTGTCGCTCGCCTTCTCGCTGATGGCGATCGTTCTTGGCCAAAGCTTCGCGATGGCGCAGCAGACCGCAAAGAAACCCAACATCCTGGTGATTTGGGGAGACGATATCGGTCAGTTCAACGTCAGCGCCTACAACCTGGGCATGATGGGCTACAAGACGCCCAACATCGACCGCATCGCCCGAGAGGGCGCCTTGTTCACCGACTGGTATGGGCAGCAAAGCTGCACCGCCGGACGTGCCGCGTTCATAACGGGGCAATCGCCGATTCGCACCGGCCTGACCAAAGTCGGCCTGCCTGGTGCACCGGAGGGAATGAAGAAAGAAGATCCGACCATCGCCACGCTGCTCCGGGCACAGGGTTACACGACAGGGCAATTCGGCAAGAATCACCTGGGTGATCGTGACGACATGCTGCCGACCGCGCACGGATTTGATGAATTCTACGGCAACTTGTATCACCTGAATGCGGAAGAAGAACCCGAAAACGTGGACTACCCCAAGGATCCCGAGTTCAAAAAGAAGTTCGGTCCACGCGGGGTGATCCACAGCTTTGCCGACGGCCGCATCCAAGACACCGGTCCGCTGACCAAGAAGCGAATGGAAACGTTTGACGAAGAAGTCAACACGAAAGCCATCGACTTCATGGATCGCGCTGCGAAAGCCAACAAGCCGTTCTTCCTGTGGTGGAACTCGACGAAAATGCACATCTTCACGCACCTGAAGGAAGGCGTCGCTGGGCGCACAGGACTTGGCATCTACGCAGACGGCATGGTGGAACACGATCGTCAAATCGGCCTGCTGCTGCAGAAGCTTAAGGATCTCGGCCTCGAAGAAAACACCATTGTGATGTACTCCACGGACAATGGCGCCGAGGCGTTCACCTGGCCTGACGGCGGCACGACGATGTTCCGTGGCGAGAAGAACACGCAGTGGGAAGGTGGCTATCGCGTCCCGTGTGCCATTCGCTGGCCGGGCGTGATCAAGCCGGGCACCGTCGTCAACGACGTTGGCGCCCACGAAGATATGCTGCCCACCCTGCTTTCCGCCGCCGGTGACAAGACGGCCAAGCAAGATCTGCTTAAGGGCCGCCAGGTCGGCAAGATGAACTACAAGGTCCACATCGATGGCTATGACTTGGGCCCCGCTCTGCGCGGCGAGGAACCTTGGCCTCGCAAGGAATTCATCTACTGGACCGACGACGGCAGCGTCGCCGCACTCCGCTATGGCAACTGGAAAGCAACGTTCCTGCGGCAAAACGCCCACGGTATGCATGTTTGGCAAGAACCGTTCGAAGTCTTGCGTGCACCCACCCTGGTCAATCTGCGCATGGATCCGTTCGAGTTGGCTCAGGATATCGGCATGGATTACCAGCGTTGGTACCTGGAGCACATGTTCATGATCGCGCCGGCAGGCGCCTACGTGGGATCATGGCTGCAAAGCTTCCGTGAATTCCCGCCGCGGCAGAAACCGGGCAGCTTTAACCTGGAACGCGTCATGGAGGCGGTCACGCAACCCCAAGGCGGTGGCCGATAACGAGGCGATCCTGAGCCTGTCCCGCAACGGAAAACAGCCCTCGCGGCTGACTTCAACTTGCACGGACACGGTTCGTGTCGCGGACACAGACTGGTAGCCAAGCAGTCAATGATGCAAACCGCATCCGTCTCGCAGACGGATGCGGTTTTTTATTTCCCCGGGGCTGGTACCGTTCATCAAACCGGCGTCACGCAGAACCTCAATCCTCACTCCAGGTCCCTGTTACCGATTGCAACACCACAAAAGACGCTCGATAATCCCAGTCAGTTGCGACGCCGCCGCGCGGCTTCGTTTCGCACTGCGACCTTGAGAGGGAGATCGAGCATGATCGTCGTCAACTTGGGGTCGGCCTGCCGCGTTCGCTTCTCCTGCCTGCTGGTCGGCTGCCTCATCCGCCTTCTGACTCTCTCGCCTATTCAAGCGCAATTCGAATCCAATCTGCGCGAGTGGACTGTCGCCGGAGAGAAACGGCAGGCCATCGTGCTGCTGCCCAAAAAGGAACTCACCACCGGTCATCCGCTGCTATTTGTGTTTCACGGACACGGCGGCAACATGCGAAACATGGCCCGCAAGAACTTTCAAGAACTCTGGCCCGAAGCCGTGGTGGTGTGCCCGCAAGGACTCGCCACCGCCACGGACCGTGATCCCGAAGGCAAGAAGTCAGGATGGCAGCCAACGAGCGGCAGCAATGATGATCGCGATCTGAAACTGGTCGATGCGATACTCAAAGATCTGCAAGACAAACACAAGATCGATCGATCGAAAGTGTTCGCCACCGGGCATTCGAACGGTGGCGGTTTCACTTACTTGCTGTGGCAAAAACGGGCCGACAAGTTTGCTGCCTTTGCGCCCATCGCGGCCGGAGCCCGCGCATCCGGCGAACGGCCACGCCCCGAGCCTCGGCCGATTCTCCATATCGCAGGTGAAAAAGATCTCGTCGTACCCTTCGAAGGCCAACAGCGAATGATGAAACTGGTCAAAACGCTCAATCATTGCAAATCCGAAGGCAAACCATGGGCCAAGGCCGGATCGCTGACCGGTACGATCTTCGATTCCACCGACAACGCGCCGTTCGTCGAGGTCACTCATCCCGGCGGACATCCGTTCCCCGATAAAGCCCCCGAATTGATCGTCAGGTTTTTTAAAGAGATCGCATCGCCGGCGAATGCCCCGTCCAGTGAGTCAAAGAACGGTGCGAGTGATTCAAAGAAGTAGTTGGATCGCAAGTCGACCAACAAAGCGAGGTGGAAATGCCGGATGCATCCTCTGTGTCGAATCAGGCGAACACAAGGGGCGTGCCTGTCGTCCGTTCCATTTCCTGGCCGGCCACCATTCCGCAACTCGCCACGCTTTCGCTTGCAGTCACCGTGGGATGGCTGTTGACGCGATCGGTCCAGGGCGTTTTTTTCGGATCGATGGCCTATCTGATTTACTCCTACGCATCGCGACTACTTCTTGCCCGCTATCACCGCCAAGGCGTACGCCGATCGCGGGCCGGGCAATTTCGCGAAGCAATCCCGCTGCACCAACAAAGCTACGAGTTTTTCTCGCGTCACACTTGGCTCGACCGATACCGGGCGATCACCATGATGTCGCCGTCGGCGATGAGCTACCGCGAGATGGCGTTAATCAACATCGCCTTTGCCCACAGTCAACTCGGCGATGGCAAGACCGCGAAAGCATACTACGAACGAGCGCTTCAAGAATTTCCGCAGAGCGGCATGGCCCGAGCAGCGCTGCGGTTTATCCATTCGGTTGAAAACTCCAACGCTGAGTCTCTACTTTGACTTCGGCAATCGGCCGGATAACCGTAGGCGTGCGAGTTCTTCGATCGATGATATGTTGGCCTCAAGAGCGTCCGCTAGAATCGACGGATCGCGGCTTAGTAGCGTGGTTCGGTCGGATATCGTGACGGCCGGCTGGAGCGATCCACTGCCCGGAACAGAATGCGTTATGCTCGACGAGCGATTCGAACTGGAAGAACTTGATGACACCGACTGCGCGAGCAGGTAGTCGATGGCAACGACATTCATTCGAGCGGCTTGCGGTGCCGGTGGCGGATCGGCAATTCCTTGAGGATCGCCATTCCCACTATTCAGCGCAAAAACCACGGAGGCCGTTTGTGACTTGTTGCGACGAGCACGACCGTTTGTGTACTCGTAAACTCGATCGGTTCCGTTATCGACCGTCCATAGGCTCTGACTTTGGCCGGTCGGGTCGAGCGTCAATCCGGTCGGCGAAGCGTTCCGGGAATCGATCGTCCAGTTCCCCAGCGACACCCCGTCACTGGCTCGGTACACATAGATCTTGTCCGTGGTGCCCGAGTGCACAACCCAAACCGTCGTTCCGTCGGTGGCAATGTCTTGCGGGTTGGTATTACCCGATCCAAGCGCAAAACTTCGAGTAGCATTCAAGCTGCCTGAAGTGAGCGACGTTGCACTGGCAAACAAGTACGCGCGGTCAAGCTGGCTATCAACAATCCAGACGTTGGTACCGGCCACCGCAATGCCGGTCGGCGTGCTCAAACCATTTGCGATCCAGGACCCGACCAAGGTCATATTCGAGTCGTAGACGTACACGGTTTTGTTGCTGTCCAAAACCCACAATTGAGTGCCAGCGGAATTCGCTGCGATTCCCCGAGCGTTGCTGTTGCTCGCATTCAATCCTAACTGCGAGACATAGACACCGTTTGCTTGGTACTGAAATGACTTATCGGCCGTCGCATCGGCTACGAAAAACTTGGTTACCGCAGCGACATTGACTGTAACCGTGGCAATATTCGAATCAGCCAAGCCATCGTTCACTTTGTACGTAAATGTCGCCGAGCCGACGAAACCTGCCGCGGCCACGTAGGTGATCGTTTTATCTACATTTACCGTTGCAGTGCCGCTGGCCGGTGCGCTCACAAGAATCACGCTCAGCGGATCCTTCTCGACGTCGCTATCGTTGGCAAGCACGGAAAGCGTGACGGGCGTCGTGCCAACGGTATTGGCGGAGTCGTTGACTGCAACCGGAGCATCGTTCACAGCGGAAACCGTAAGCACGAACGTATCGCTTGACGACAACGTTCCGTCGCTGACGGTGACGGTGATCGTCGCCGATCCGAATTGATTGGCTGCGGGCGTTGCGGTCAGCGTTCGATTCGCTCCGCTACCACCAAGGACCAGGTTCGCATTCGGCACTAGCGTCGTGTTGGAGGAACTCGCGCTGACCACAAGTCCTGCGGCAGATGTCTCCGCATCGCCCACGGTGAAGGCAATCGGTCCTGTCGTGGAATCCTCATTGATGGTTTGATTTGCGATGTCGCTGATGGTCGGCGGCGTATTCGCCGGTGGTACGAAGTTGACTAGCAACTTCGGTTTCGTCGCGCCTTCCGCCGAGTCAAAATCAACTCCATCGCTTCCCGTAGGCAGCAACACCCATCCACGATTGGCGGACGGATTGCTTTGCCATGCCTGCAAGCTGGCAAGCACGTCGATCGACCTCAGTCCCGTAGCCACCGCGCCGGTCGAAACATCCGCTACCGCAACCGCTTCCACGCCGTCATTCTGCACGCCGCCTAAAAGCGTATCCCATGTGTCGGTAGCCGCCCAATTCGCCACCATCCGGTGCAGGTTCATGCTAGCGCCGGCATTCGTGACCTGCAGTTGCAAGGTCGCCGACTGCAACGTCGCATCGACCGGGATTTGACCGGCATTCGCACCGAACAGATTCTCAAATCGCAGCAACGCCTGAACGTCAAGTCCGGAACCCACCGGATCGTCACTGTCGACATTCAATGACGGGGCCAACGCGTTGTTCACGGCGGGTGAATACTGTTGCAGGAATGTATCGATCCCTTGCTCGAACGTAACGCTTTTCACCACCGTGACATTGACCGTCGCGGACGCCGAGCCGCCCTGACCGTCAATGATGGTGTAGGAGAAACTATCGTTCCCATAAAAACCGGCACTCGGCGTGTAGGTAATCGAGGTCCCTCCATTCATCGCGGTGGTGCCATTGGCGGGTTGCGTCACCGACTGGATCGACAATGAATTTCCATTGGGATCACTGTCATTTGCGAGCACACTGATGGTCGCAGGCGAACCGCTTGAGACGGTGGCGGAATCGTTTCGAGCGACGGGAGGATCATTGGGACCTGTTGGAAGCACGTACGTAACGATCAGTTTCGGTTTGGTTGCGCCTTCGGACGAGTTGAAATCCACGCCGTCCGCCCCGGTCGGCATCATAGCCCAACCACGATTCGACGCCGGATCTGCCTGCCACGCCTGCAGACTGGACAGCACATTAAACGAGAGTGCCCCCAACTGCGATGAGCCCGACGAAGTGTCAGGCGAAACCACCGCCTCGACACCATCGGTTTGCACCCCGTTCACTCGCGAACTCCAGGTGTCGGTTGCGTCCCATCCCGTCAGCATCCGATGCAGATTCATGTTATTCACGCTGCCATTCGTGACCTGCAGTTGCAGCGTCGCAGATCGCAAGATGGCATTCGAGGGAATCTGACCGGCATTGCTGCCAAACAGGTTTTCAAATCGCAAGAGCGCTTGGACATCCGCGCCTGCACCATCGTCGTTGTCGACATTGAGCGATGCGGCCGTCGCGAAACTGGTCGTAGAGGTCGCCTGATGCAGATACGTATCCACGGTGCCGGTGTAGTCGCTTGTCCCTTGTTGAAAGCTGGCAACGTGTACATTCGCTTCTTTGGCGATCCGAAACGAATCGATGACCTCGCCGTTGTCTGCGGCGACGTAGCTGACGGTCAGTTCGTCCGGAGTCACGTCGACTTTCGTGAAACCAAAGCGAGCCGCAGTGGGCGTTGTGCTGGAAAAGCCCGCAGCAACAAACGGAAACTGACTGTAATCGCCCGTGCGGATTCCGACTCCGCCAACGCCCGAGACCAATTGCGGGAGGCCCTCGCCGGCATGGAAGTGATCATCAACACCATGATCAACATACGTCGCGGTGCCGTCGATCTGGCCCGTCAGCGGATAGGTCCAGCTGTAGGTATGCGAGTGGCCGGTCATGAACAGATCCACGCCGGCCGCCTTCAGTCGATTCACCACTTGCTGGTAGTAATTGCCGCCGGGATTCTCAGGCTTGTCCGGTACGCCGGCCAAGGGATGGTGTCCGTAGACGATCTTCCATCGGGCCGTCGAAGCAGCGAGATCGGCAACCACCCATTTCAACAGACCATCGAGACGCGCCGAGTCGCTATAGCTGTTGGTATCGAAGGTCACGAAATGAACGTTGCCGTAATCCCAAGAGAAGCTATGCTCAGGCCGCTCCGTCGCCGGCGGGGCCGCAGGAGCAGTGACTTCAGCCACCGGTATCGGT
>JBJOLO010000182.1:0-4078 GCA_046045565.1 Planctomycetota bacterium
CGCGTATGATCCGGGTTTGGCGGCGATCTGTCGCGAAGTGTTTGGCGATACCCGGTTGCAATACACGAAGCCCGCGTCGCGATTGGACGGACATCTCGCTGGTTATAACCCGACGAACGCGCCGAAGTTCGTCTGGCCCGAGCGGTTGGATGAAGCGCGACAGGACATCCGTCGCAAAGCGGTGGAGCGCAGCAAACAGTAGTCCACTGCCTCAGCTTGGCAATGCACGCTGGTATTTCAATTCGAGTATAGAACGCGGCGGAGCCACGCTTCCAGCGTCACGAGCAGCCAGATTTTCACGCCGTGTCGCGGCCGCAATCCGCCCAGCTTGCCACTCACGAGTCGTTCCAGGTATTCGCGCCGAATGATCCCATGCGGCGCCAAGCCATCCAGCAATCGCTCCCTTGCCGCATCGCGCAATGGCCCCTGAAACCAACCCTCTACCGGCACCAGCATGCCGCTCTTCGGTCGATCGACGATCGATGCAGGCAATAGATCTCGAACCGCTTCCTTCAGCAAGTATTTCTCGACGCTGCCGCGCAGCTTCCACTGCGAGGGGATTTCCATCGACAACTCGACCACCGACCGATCGAACAAGGGCGATCGCGCAAGCACACCGAAGGGTCGGCTCAAGGCATCGACCTTCGGCAGAATATGATGGGCACCTTTCAACATAATATTCATCGCTTGCAGCCGCCCTACGTAGCTCGACCAGCTTGGATCCTGGAAGTAATCGACCCATTGCGACTCGAGCGACCTGTCGCACAGCGAGTCCCACACGTTGGGCGTAAAAAGCTGCGGCAGGTCGTCGTAGCACTTTAGGTGCGCGCGAAGATAACTGCGACTTCGCAGTTCCGCTGCATCACCCTGACGATTGCTGCCGTCGCCGTACAGTTCCGTTAATAACATGGGCAGATTCTTCGGGCCGCCAAAGCACGGATCGCCTCCCTCACCGTTCAGCACCACGCCCACCTCGCGCGACGCCTCACGGAACAACATCGCGTTGGGAACGGTCAAAGGATCGCCGATCGGATCGCTGAGCATCCCGATGACTTCATCGAAATGAGCAAGCACCGTGGGTGGCGAAAGTTCCACAATCCGATGTTCGGTGCCGCAATGGTGCGCCACGGCGGAACTAAATTCGAGTTCATTCGCGTACCCTGGCCCGAACGAGACGGAATAGGTCTTGATGGCGTCGTGTCGGCGATCACCGGACTGACGCTGCTCGCTACGGATGGCACAGGCAAGAGCCACGACGAGGCTGGAATCGAGCCCACCGGACAAAAAGATTCCCGCAGGCTCGTTCTCCGGTAGACGGCGCTCCACCGCTTTCGTCAATCGACGCCGCAACTCGATTCGTAATGCAGACTCATCCGACTGCGTCTCAACCGATACCGGCAAACGCCAAATCGAATCACGAGTGACCGTTCCGTTCCGCCATGTGACCATCTCACCGGGCAGTAATTCCTCCACCCCGCGAACCAGCGTCGCTCGCCCCGGCAGGTAGGCACAGGACAAATACGTCGCCAGCGCCATGGGCGACAACTCCCGCGGCACGGCATTCATGCGCAGCAACAGAGCGATCGACGATGCAAAGGCGAAGCCTGCGTTCGATTGCGCGTAGTAGAGCGTCCGTTCCCCAATTCCGTCCCGCGCGAGCGAGACCGATCCATCTTCGCGGATCCATGCAATCGCAAATGCACCTTCAACATCCCCAAGCCGATTTGCCTTGAGGATCGCATCCCATTCGCGAGAATCCCGAACAGGCCGGTCGTCGAGATAACAATCATCGCTATCGACAAGCAACGCGCAGTCCCGACATAGAACCTGAAGTCCGTCTGCACTCTGAATTGCAGGGCGCCTCGGCCCGGCAGTCTCCCCAGGGCAGAATCCCGCAAGGGGTCCGTGGGAACGCCTCCCGACATCGCTTGGCACAGTCGGGCCGTCGGGGCCGGGACGAAGGATCTCGAAGCCCACCGGTTCCGCCTGCGTGTCACTCGACGTGATCTTCTGAGACCGCAGCCGCTTGAAAAACGATAACACCATTTCGCTTACCCGAACGAATCTCCGCCGCCGTCGGAATCCGCGGCGTCGGTGCCAAACGAGTCGCTATCTGTCCACACAATCCAGGAATCGTCACCGCCGACTTCAGGTCGATCAGCGACTTCCGTTGTTTCATTTGGGTTGTACTGCCTGTTCATGGCCCGGAACAACCGCTTCAACACCTGTTCGGGCCGGATCGCAGCCAACTCCAATTGATACTTGGCAAGCCAGGCCTGCTCGACCGGCGTGATCCCGTCGTTGACTTGGATTGGGTCGAACGAGGCCCGCAGTAAAGTTCCCGAAAACGGTTTCGCATGAATCGGACGCAGGCCGACATCGATAATCGGCACCAAACCTCCAAACCATTCGGGGTCGCGTGCCAGACGCGAGGCGAGTCGACAGCCGGCCACGGTCGCATCATGCAACGCATACACCTTGATCTTCGGATTCCGCTTGAGCATCTGCCGCACGGTTTCGAATGGCCCCTTCGGATAGCCGTCAATCGACAGCACCGCGCAGTTGTTTTCGAAATGGAAGTTATTGGCGAGCAGCACGTCCACGGTCCGTGCGCGATCGCAAATCACAGCACGATCAAAGGAGTAGTCGCCGATATCGGACTCGACCGGCGTCGTCGCGGGAGTGTCCTTGCGCCGTTCAATCACACCGTCTGGCAGCCCATGCGCTTTCACCCACTTATCCCAATAAACTGCAAATTCGAGGGCCGAATTCCTCACCAGTCTGGTATCGACGAAAAACAACTTCATGAACAGGGCGCCGAGCGATCTCCATCGCCGCC
Source organism: Planctomycetota bacterium (assembly GCA_046045565.1). GTDB lineage: Bacteria > Planctomycetota > Planctomycetia > Pirellulales > Pirellulaceae > VGZA01. The sequence goes on from JBJOLO010000182.1 coordinate 2,840, forward strand.
GTCGCATGATTTCGTAATACAAGTGTTCGACGCCCCAGCGCACCTGGCCTTCAGCCGACACCTGGTTGATTGCGCGATCGAATGCATAGTCGCTAATCCAGTCGCCTTCGCGCGGCTCAAATGCAAACGCACCTTTGCAATTCGGGCAACGCCGGCCCTTGCGATCGGGATACTTACTGTCGTGCTGACAACGTATGCACTTCATACGATCCTCTCCGGCCGCCGACCTCGACCATCAATGAAAACCCGCATCCACGCCTCCGCCATCGCTAACGCCCATAGTCGCTCGCCAATCCTGCGGCGTCGAATTTCATTCGCCGCATTCCCGCCGCGAAGCAAATGCGCAACGAATTCCGACTGAAACAAACCGCGACGCGCCAGCGAACTTGGCCCGAGCAACTCGGACATGGTCGCCGCAAGCGGCCCCAGCACCCAATCGGTGATAGGGACGCTCATCCCGAACTTGCGTCGCCAGACGATTTCTCGCGGCAACTGTTTTTTTAGCGTGCATTTCAACACGTATTTTTCGCAAGCGCCGTTTAATTTCATACGCGGCGGCAATCGGAATGAAGCCGCGGCCAGTTCGCGATCGAAAAGCGGCACGCGCAAATCGAGCCCCCAAGCATTCGCCAGTCGTTCGGCTCGAGGCAAAATATTCTGAGAGCCCTTGAGCGCAATGTCGGCCAAACGGATTCGATTCAGGAAGGTACTCGCTGCATCGCTGTCTAAATACGGCTTGAGATGAGCCCGACGTTGGCCTGGCCGTCCCACCGCTTCGCGGAACTCCCGCGTGTAGAGCCGATCCTCAAATCCGTAGAAGCGATGGTACGACTTCAGATACAACTCCTCGCGGGAATCCACACCATAAAGATTTGCGTAGAGCTGGGCCGATATCATCGGCTTGTTCGTCCAACCGCCGAACAGTTGATCGCCGCCCTCGCCGTTGAACACCGCTGACAAACCGGACTCGCGGGCAGCCTTGCCGAGCAGATACTGCGGCCCGGTCACCGGATCCCCAAATGGCAGATCCAGCTTCCATACCAAGTCCGAAAGAATCTGATCGATTACGCGACCATCGACCGCCACGAATTCCAGCGGCACGCCTAGCCGCTCGGCAACCACGGTCGCCTGTTGCCTCTCGACACTCGCAGCGCCGAAGTCGAGACTCCAGGCCCGGATGGCAACGCCCGCCTCCTTCAACCACACACCGACTCCTGAGGAGTCGAGCCCGCCTGATAG
>JBJOLO010000227.1:0-4315 GCA_046045565.1 Planctomycetota bacterium
CCGACCGCATCCAAAACGTGTGTGTCTTGGAATTCAGCTGCTCGAGCCGATACCCCGCAGACACCCACCCAGGCTCGGAAAGATAGGCAGCCTGGCCAGCGCCGCCTCAATACGAGACACACACGTTTGATCCGCCAGCCGCTCCAGATGAGAAGCTTTCGTCGAAGTTGCGGAACTGCAGCCTAGTCTCGCGCGTATCCAAGTTCCAAGATCTAAGTTCCGGGATCCGGGATCAGCGCTGGTAGATCGGCAGGAAACCTTTGTCGAGCTGCATGATGATCAGGTTGCAGGCGGTCACGTAAATCGCGCCAATGTTACCCGTCCAGCTGCCATCTTCGGCCTGCTCACCGACGATGCGATTGTAAATCTTGTCGCGGAATGGCTCCCAATCACGGTTGCCCTGTCGATAGACGACCTGTGAGTAGTACAGGTAGGTGTAATGCCAGTGACCGAACGCGCCGGCCTGGTCGGTGATGTTGTGCAGGTGCTCCTTGGCATATTTCAGCATATCGGGAACATGCTTGCTGTCCTGATCGCCCGCGTTATACAGCGTCGCCAGGGCGGCGGCGGTGATGGCCGGACGCGACGTGCCTTTGTTTCGGGAGCTGTACGAGATGCCGCCGTCCGAGTTTTTGCAGACGTAAATGTACTCTTTGGCTTTCTCGATGATTTCGGTGGTCACCGGGATTCCGGCATTGCGGCAACCGCGAAGGCCTTGCACCTGCGTGATCGTGGTTGAACCTTCGTCAAAGTTATTGCCGTCCTTCGCACTGACGTAGCCCCAGCCTCCCGAAGCGGTCTGCGCCCGCGCACTGAACTCGACTGCCTTCCCCAGCACATCCACCAGTTCCTTGCGGCGATCGTCGTCTTCCTCTTCGCCCAGCACCTGCGAGAGAAACAACATCGAGAAACCATGGCCGTAAGTGTATTGATGATCGGACCCCGGATCACCGATCAAGCCGTTGCCTCGAACCTTGGTCATCAAGTAGTCGACCGCCTTGCGGATGTGCTTTGCGTAAGGTCCTTGGGTGGTGGTTGATCCCGAGCAGGTCAGTGCCGTACCGGCTAGTGCCGTCATCGCAGTCGGGTAATTGGCGGCGGTCCAATGGCCCAATTGCGACTGCGTACGCGCAACCCATTTCAAGCCTTTCTCGATCGACTTCTCCCAATTCGGATCACGTTTTGCGGCCGCAACAGGCATGGCCACTCGATCCAGAAGCATCGGACTAGCGGCCGCGATCGCTGCCGCTCGCATCAGATCCCGTCGAGAAATCGTCGTGTTCATCCATTCGTCCCTGTTCTGAGTACCGCTGTGCGCAAGGTTCCGAAACAGATCGAAGCAATATGCATCGCCCCCGCGTCCAACTTCCCGTCTCGCGCGAGTGATCACCGAGGCAAGGCCCTCCTATTGTAGGCGATATCGACGGAAAATTACCATTCCGGCTCGGAAGGTTGCCTGGCTGGCGTTTTTTTAAGGGTCGGTTCGTGCCGGACGTGTGGATTGATTGGGGGCAAGCAAATCTTGCGTTCCGGGGAGAAAAATAGGCCGATCTTTAATAGCACGGATGCTTTCTTTTGGTCACAGGAGGACCCTACATGACGGTCAACCCCGCGCTGCTCACGCTCTCCATCGACTTGGAATTAGGCCTGGATCAGCAGGGTAAAGGATTCGAAAACCGTCTTGAGAAAGCCACTAGCGAATTAATGCGGATCCTGGAGAATTTCCGGATTGGGGCAACTTGGTCGGTGGCGGACCCTGCGATTTCAGCAGCGACCGGCGCGATCGTACACTCAAAACTCGACCATGAAATTGCGGTGCTCGGTGAAACCTCCTGGGCGGGGCCCGGGGCCGGCCGACAGCGTTTCGCAAGGGAATTGGATCGCCGGATCTCCTCGGCCCAATCGCAGGGGATCACCGTCAGTACCTTGACGCTGCGGAACACCGAGATCGGTGGCAACCTCGACCTGCTCGTCCAATCGGGGATCCGCGTGCTGCGTCGCGGCCGGATCCCGACCTTGACCGTCGCAGTACCGCCGAAGGAACTCTCCTATCAAGGGTTGCTGGAAACTCCGCTGTCCATCCAGATCCCCACGAATAAACGCTGGGACTGGACGTCGGGCTGCCGCAAAGCGCAACAACTCGTCGATGATGCGATCCATCAACGTGGACACTTACATGTCGTGATTGACGGGGCTAATCTGGTCACGCGTTTGGAACGATCACTGCAATCTATTTCGAAGCTCCTCGCTTTTTGCGTGACACGCCAAGACGAGCAGCAGTTGCAGATCACGACCATGCGAGCCTACGGCGAGCGATTCCTATCTGCGGCGGCTGCGATTCGCTCGCACTCGATTTTGCGACCAGCGGCCTAAGAACCGGCTTCGTTCACTTCGCGTCGCTGAATGGAGGATCGCAAATCCTCATACGCACAAACTCGGGGCAGTGAACTATTTCAGTTCCCGAAAAGTCGACCAACTCAGGTAGCCCAAGCCCAAGGCGCAGATCACGAACGAGATGTCCATGACGAGGCTGGCTCGCTTAAATGGAGCCATGCCGCTGGGCAACACCAAGTCGCACAGGAACAGGAGAAAGATGAGGATGGCTATGACCATCCCCGATATGCACAAGCCCTTCGGCATTCGGTTGCTTCCTCAAATTTGGCAGGCAGTAATACCGTCAGTCCCTGCGTCACGCCGGTTCAACATTTCGCTAGTATAGTTCGAAGATTTCGAATGTCACCCTGTAGCGGGGCTATCTATCGGAAGGGGTAAAACCGGCTGTGTCAGGCTGAAAACGGGGTAGATTAGTCCGTTTCCCGATAAAATTCGACCCTCCACCCCGAAATTCCGCACGATTTCCTCAAACGAATCGCGAAATCGCATGGCAAGGGGTCACCAACAGGCCTGTTTCCATCACCAGCCCTGGCTTGGCTGCCTAACCCGACTCAACGACGGTCGCATGGGGAACGGTCGCATGAGCTACTGTCGCCAGCGCTGGCCGAACCTCGAAGCAGGGCGGGCCCCCATCCTCAAGCTCACGCGACGCGCAGCTGCAGACTGCATTTGACCGGCCTAGTTGATTTCCTCCATGCGCAGCCGATAATCGCCGTCGATAGGAAACGCCCATGACCGACTCCGATTCCCGCATCGCCGTTTATACCGGTTCCTTCGACCCGATCACGCTTGGTCACATGAACGTGATCGAGCGCAGCAGCCGGCTGGTGGACCGGTTGATCGTCGGCATTGGCATCAATGTCGAAAAGCAGTCGTTGTTCACGCTGGATGAGCGTGTCGAAATGGTCAGTAACGCGACGGCCCGATTTCGAAATGTCGAGGTGCTCACCTTCTCGGGCTTGGCCGTGCGTTTTGTACGCCAATGCGGCTCCCGCGTGATGGTGCGCGGCGTCCGGCCGCTGACCGACATCGCGGCCGAATTCACCATGCAAATGGCCAATCGACACCTGGACCATGACATCGAGACCGTATTTCTGATGGCAGACGAGGAATTCTCGCACGTGTCCAGCAGCTTGCTAAAACAGATCGCTCCGCTGGCGACCGACGAAATGCTGCTGCAGTTTATTCCGCCGGAAACCCTGCCGGCACTGCGCCGCAAGATTCCGGGTCCAACATCGTAGACGCTGCTCGAGCCTTCATGGCTAGTCGATAGGGTTGACCATCAAACAAAGGTCGCCCATCAGTCAGCCGACTCTCTTTTCGCGTCATGCCGCCACTCAAGTATGTCTCTCTGAGGCTGCAAGCCCCCGAGCACCAAACTCGACTTCCATTGACCACTCTCACCAACGAGGGTCCACCTGCTGAGTCACATTCCAATTTGAATCGGTGCGCGAATGAAACTTGATTCAAAGTCAGGTGACAGCTAACGTGCTCAACTCTCACTCTGAAAAGAGCAAAAATGAAGAGCCAACTGCTTCGCTCTCGTGGTTCTGAGGTCCCCCCTCGATCGCTGGACTGGCTGGGGAGATCGCAAGCCGTTCTTGCTTCTGCGGCGAAATCGAGTCTGTCAGCCAGCACCTACCGGTCACGGCTGGCGCTGCCACCCCGGTTGAGCCCGATCAGTTCTTCTCGGCATCCGATTCGGGCGGCTTGCGGAGGTGTTCTTGCAGATACGTCGCTCGCTCGACATTCCGCTCGCCCGTCTCCAACTCCGTGCCTCGCAGCTTCTGCAAATGAGCCGGCTGCGTGTGGATAAAAAGCTGGTTGATCGTTGCGATCTCGATATCGTCGATCAGACCCAAATTGACCCCCATCCGCACGCTCGACAACAAGTGCATGGTCTCCTCGCTGCTGATCGTCT
>JBJOLO010000229.1:0-3123 GCA_046045565.1 Planctomycetota bacterium
TGCAAGGGCGGGCCCTCGACGCAGTCAAACCCACTTTGGTACATTGCGTGAACCTCGGGAGAGCAGGCCGGTTGCTCCGGGCGGAGACCGTCCGATCAGGCGGTTATGGCCGTTTCCCGCGAACCCGACTAAAGGCACGCGACATGATCATTATCCTGAAGCCGAATGCGACCGAAGAGCAGATTGCGAACGTCGTGGAGCGGGTGGAGTCGTTGGGGTTGAAGGCCCATCTAAGCCAAGGCACGTACCGCACGATCGTCGGGGTAATTGGCGATGAGGAATTGCTCCGCGCCGAGCCGATGAAAGCGATTCCGTGGGTCCAAGACGTCATTCCCGTACTCCCGCCCTACAAGTTAGCGAGTCGCGAGGCCCACCCGCTTCCGAGCGTGGTTGATGTGAGTGGTGTGAAGGTGGGTGGCGGTCATTTGGCCATGATTGCCGGACCGTGCGCCGTCGAAGACCCGGAGCGGATGCGGGCGATCGCGAAGGCGGTAAAGGACGCGGGAGCAAATATCTTTCGTGGCGGTGCCTACAAGCCACGCACCAGTCCCTATGCATTTCAGGGGTTGGGTGAAGAAGGCTTGCGGATCTTGCGCGAGGTTGGCGACGAGTTCAACCTGCCTGTCGTCACCGAGGTCACCGACCCCAGGTGTGTCGATGTGGTTGCGGAATATGCCGACATGATTCAGGTCGGCGCTCGCAACATGCAAAACTTCGTACTGCTGACCGAAGTCGGACGTACGCGACGACCTGTGCTGCTCAAGCGAGGCATGAGCGCAACGGTCAACGATCTGCTCATGAGCGCCGAATACATTCTTTCGCAAGGGAATTCCCAGGTCGTGTTGTGCGAGCGTGGCGTCAAAGGCTTTGACAGTGCCACGCGCAACCTGTATGACGTCGCTTCCGTTGCCGTGGTGAAGGGGTTGTCGCACTTGCCGATGATCGTCGATCCGAGTCATGCGACCGGACGGCCGGAGCTGATCCCGCCTTGCGCGTTAGCCGGAATCGCGGTGGGAGCAGATGGGGTGCATATCGAAGTGCACGATTGCCCCGAAAAAGCCAAGTCCGATGGTCCACAGGCCTTGCGGCCTCACCAGTACGCGGAAGTTGCCGAGCAGATCCGCCGGTTGGCGGCCTTGTTCGGGAAATCGATAGCCGAGGTACCGAACAAGAAGTCTTAAAAGTAGGAAACCTACCGGGTAACAAATCATGAGACGACCGCTGATTGCAGGGAATTGGAAAATGAATCTCCATCGCCAGGAGGCGGTGGCGTTGGCCGAGCAGATTAAGCAGGGGCTGGGCTCGATCGGGGACGTGGAACTCGTGGTCTGCCCTCCCTCGACATACCTCGACGCCGTCGGCAAGGCAATCCAGGGAACCCCGCTGGCGCTCGGTGCTCAAAACGTGTTTCCCGAAGGGAACGGCGCGTTTACCGGTGAGGTCAGCCTGAGCATGCTGAAAGACCTGGGGTGTCGGTACGTGATCCTGGGGCACAGCGAGCGTCGTCAGATTCTGCAGGAAAGTAACGCTGTCGTTAACCGCAAGCTATTGGCCACGCTGCAAAGCGGCATCACGCCGATCGTTTGCGTGGGCGAGACGCTGGCCGAACGGGAGTCGGGGAAGACCCGGGATATCGTTCAGGAGCAGCTCAGCGGATCCCTAGCCGGACTGTCGGCCGAGCAAGCGACATCGCTGGTGATTGCTTATGAGCCCGTTTGGGCGATCGGGACTGGCAAGGTCGCCACGCCGCAGCAGGCTCAGGAGGTCCATGCCGAGCTTCGCAGGATGCTGGAAATCCGCTACAATCGCCACGTGGCTGACACGGTTCGCATCCAGTACGGCGGCAGTGTGAAGCCCGATAATGCTCGCGAACTGATGGCTCAGCCTGACATCGACGGCGCCCTGGTGGGTGGTGCGTCGTTGAAGGCCGACAGTTTCCTGGGCATTGCGGTTGCCGCTGCTGCGGTGTAGCGGTGGCGAACTTGGATTGGAACAGGCACGTTACGTTCGAGATCGATTCCGGAAGTCGCATTCGTAAATCGCATCCGTAAATCGCATCCGTAAACCCTAGTGAACGGGTCGTGTCGACCTTGATGAATTTCCTCTCACGACGAGAACAATCATGGCATTGCTCCTGCTCGCGGATCTCAAGCATTTCTTCTTTGGCTCCTTGCTGTTCCTGCTGGCACTGTTTTTGGTTTTGCTGGTGTTGGTGCAACGAGGACGAGGCGGTGGATTAACTGGTGCGTTGGGCGGGATGGGCGGTCAAAGTGCGTTTGGTTCGAAAGCCGGAGACGTGTTCACCCGGATCACGATCGGCGTGGCTGCCGTCTGGTTGATCTTGTGTGTGGGCGCCGTGGCGTTCCTGGGTAAGTCGAGCGAGAAATTTGCCGGGCAAGGCGGATCGGGGAAGACGAAGAGCAAGTCAACATCGTCCGATAGCGGTGCGACGGGTGCGGCCGATTCAGGGTTGTCGACGGACACCGCGGAGCCGGGGGCTACGACGGACGGTTCCGCTGCTCCAGCCAGTTCAGGCGGCACTCCTGCTGGCGATCAACCGGCCACCGATGCGCCGGGCTCAATCGATCCGAACGCCGAGAAGCCGGCTCCACCAGCCGAGAAGCCGGCTCCACCAGCCGAGAAGCCGGCTCCACCAGCAGAGGGCTCCGGTGCCGCTGCGACACCCGAATCTAACTCGCCGACAGGCGATGCACCAAAGCCCTAGCGGAGAGTCGATCCGTGCTGTTGAGCATGACTGGGCACGGCGAATCGCATCACCAGCAGCAAGGGCTGGCGATCGTCGCGGAAGTGCGCTCGATCAATAACAAGTACTTCAAGTTCACGCTTCGCGCTCCGGAAGCGTATCTGTCGTTGGAAAGCCAACTGGAATCGTTGGTGCGTGAGTCGGTTCGTCGCGGCACGGTGCAATTGACGCTGCGAGTCGACCGGCAAGCCTCGCCGGACGATTTTCAACTGAACGCGGTGGTTCTCAATAGTTACCGCCAACAACTGGAATCGCTGAAGAGCGGTTCCGGTCAGCCGGAACCCGTGGCATGGTCGGCCCTGCTCGCCTTACCTGGTGTGGTGGTCGATCGGACGGAACGTTCGCTGGCCTTAGAAGCC
>JBJOLO010000239.1:0-6033 GCA_046045565.1 Planctomycetota bacterium
CGGAGGGTTCGGACGGTGAGTCGTTCATCGCCTGTGATTCGCTGTCGTTCATGGGGGAGCGACGGATCGACCCGCTCCGTGGGCCGCGGTGGCAATCGCGAAATCTCAAGAAACCGTTGGCTACTTGGCTTTAGATTGCGGCACCGATGCCGTATTCTGGTGCGGTTCTTCAGTGAGGACAAGATCAAGTGAATGCGATTGACCTGACACGACTGAGATGACCTTACACGGTTGAGATGAAGAAGTCGATGCAGTGGTGCGAAGACGCTACATCGAAAGTCTAACGGGGGCCTGCATGGCAAGGTTGGTATCGCTAGGTGTGCTGATCGGCATCTTGATTGCCGTGACGATTTTGTTTTATCAGGTGATGTCGAGTTTCCTGCTGCCGTTGTTCTTGGCTGCGCTGGTATCGGTTGTGTTCGGGCCGTTGAACCGTTGGCTGTTACCCCGATGTCGGGCGAAGCGGCACGTGGCGGCCGCACTGGCTACCGTGGCGGTGGGAGCGATTGCCATTTTGCCTGCGGCTGTCCTATCTATCATGGCGGCCGGCGAAGCGATTTCCATGAGCAAGCGGTTTGATGCCAATCAGATCGAGCACCTGGTTGCCCGCGTGCGGCGCAAGGCCGGTTTGGATATGCCGATGTTGCGCCAGTTGCGGCAGGTGGAGTCGACCCTGTCCGACTCCAAGTGGGACTCGCCGTTCGGGGTGGATCACAATGCGCTGGTAACCCAAGTGATGCAGTCGGTCGAAGAGTTCGATCGCGATTTGGCAACCATCGACTTGCCTTGGCTGCGTTCGAGCAAAGAGGCGGCCACAAATGCCCTCGCAAAATTCCGAGAGTCTGCCGACTCGCTGCAAAAAGCGACGCAAACCACTGAGGATCCTGATGCGATTCGCGATGCATTGGTGGAATGCAGCGATCGTTTTCACGATTTTCGTCATGAGGTCTGCGGCGGCGATGTGCGGGCCTGGGCGATCGAGTTCGTGGATCCCGATCCGGAGCGTCTTGCGGCCTTGCGCTCCAGTGTGACCAGGCAATTATCTGAATTGGTCATGCCGTTCGCCAACGCGACCACGAGTTTCCTCGCCAAGTTCGGTCTGACTGTGACGATCATGTTTGTGGCGATTTTTTTCTTCTTCAAAGATGGCGACGAAATGACTGCCGGTGTCGTGCGCTTGATCCCGCTCGATTCGAGGCACCAGTTGGAATTGCTCGAAGAGTTTACGGTGATCAGTCGAGCGGTCGTGCTGGCAACCTTGCTCGCCGCTGTGGTTCAGGGACTGCTTACCGGCATCGGCCTGTGGTTCGTCGGCATGCATTCGGTCATTTTTCTAACGCTGCTCGCGATTGTTTCCTCGCTGGTGCCTTTTCTCGGGGCGATGATTGTCTGGGTACCGGCAAGCCTGTGGCTGCTGGTCGTAGAGGATCGAGCTGGAGCGGCGATCGGATTGGCGTTGTATGGATTCCTGGTGGTTTCGCAGTCGGACAATGTGATCAAGCCGCTGATGTTGCGAGGCCGCTCGAATGTGCACCCGCTGCTCGCGTTGCTGAGTATCCTGGGGAGCGTCCAGGTGATGGGGGCGATCGGCATCCTGGTGGGGCCGATGCTGGTGGTGTTTCTGCAAACGCTGCTCAAGCTTCTGCATCGCGAAATCACGACAATCGACGCCGGTTCCAAGACCGCTGCGATTGTGCCGGGTGACCGGCGTCAGCGTCAAATTCCCGCACCGGTGCTGATGCCGTCCCCCTCGATGAGGCAACGGCTTTCCGGTATCATACGCATGTACCTTCGACCGTAAGCTTGGGCCGGCCAGATGTTGGTGTGCCGGATAGTGAGTGGACCGGTCGAACGGTTTCCGACGCGATCTCCTCCAGCGAAGAATCTCCGTGACCGCACCCGCTCCCTCCGATTCCGTTCCCGTTGCCAATCGCGACGCGGCAGCTTCATCCGAATACAAGCCTCAGCCTTCGGTTGCCACGCCGAAGGGAACCTATGCGTTCGTAAGTCTGGGCTGTCCCAAGAATCTTGTCGACAGCGAGCGGATGCTTGGCTTGCTGCAGATCGACGGCTACCGACTGGTCCCCGAACCGGACGGCGCTGACTTTGTGGTGGTCAATACGTGCGGTTTCATCGAACGAGCGAGAGAAGAATCGTTTGGTGCGATTGATGAAGCGTTGGCGTTGAAAAAACGCGGGCGGACCAAAGGCGTGATTGTTTCCGGTTGCCTCGCCGAGCGTCAAAAAGAACTGTTGCTTGAAGAGCGTCCCGGTATCGATTTTCTGGTGGGCGTGTTCGGCCGTGAGGAGATCACGCGCGTTGCCGACCGTTTGGTTGGGAACCTTCAGGAACAGCGAGCCGTGTTTCAGGCTCCGCCGATTCGAGCGTTGTCGGACACCGATCGATTACGGATCACCCCGCGGCATTTCGCTTATCTGAAGATCTCCGAGGGTTGCGATCGCTTGTGCACCTTTTGTGCAATTCCTCGGATGCGCGGCAAGCATGCGACCAAGCCAATCGAGGAGGTGATTCGCGAGGCCGAACAGTTGGCCCGCGATGGCGTGCGCGAATTGATCATCGTCGCGCAAGACACGACCTATTACGGCCTTGATCTTTACGGTGAAACAAGGCTGGCCGAACTGTTGCAGAAACTCGAGTCGGTCCAAGGGATTGAATGGATCCGGTTGATGTACTTCTATCCGATGTACATTTCGGATGAACTGATCCAAACCATCGCCGCAAGTAAAAAGATTGTGCCGTACCTCGATATGCCGCTGCAGCACATCAACGACACGATGTTGCGTCGAATGGCGCGACGTGTGAATCGAGCCGAAACCGAGTCGTTGCTGCAGCGATTACGAGCAGGGATTCCCGGGTTGACGTTGCGAACCACCTTTATCACCGGATTTCCGGGTGAAACCGAGGAGCAGTTCGCGGAGCTCGCGGAGTTTGTCGAGTCTCAGCGGTTTGATCGAGTTGGTGTGTTCACCTATTCGCACGAACCGGATACGCCGGCGGCACAACTGCCGAACGCGGTGGATCAAGAGGCCATGGAAGCGCGGCGGGAGCGGCTGATGGAAATCCAGCAGCGGATTTCGTTCGAAAAGAATCAGGCCATGATCGGGCGGCAGGTCGAAGTGATGATCGACCAGCCGATCCCGGACGAAGAAAATGTCTGGTTGGGACGAACCCGTGGCGATGCACCCGATATCGACGGCTCGGTTTTCGTCACGGGTGATCAGTTCCCGTTGAGCGTGGGGGCGATTGTGCCTTGCGAAGTTGTGGCGACGCAGGAGTACGATCTCGTCGCTGTTGCCATCGGCCCCGCGCGCTAGGGCTCGTTGATCGAGTTTTCTTTGGCGACGTGATGAGGGGCCCATGTTTCGATACGCCTTCGTTGTTTCCGGCCTCCTGTTCCTGGCTTCGATCGTCACTGCGTCGGATGAGGTCGATCGGAAATTCCCCGCGTTTGATTTCCGCCAGGCGAGTGAAGTGCGCCGCTGGCAGGAACGGCATGATCTTGCGTCGCCTCAGGCCGGTAATGACGGCATGCTGCTGCAGATTACCGGCGACGATCCGTATCTCGTCGGTCCGCGAGTCGACTTTCCACAGCAGGTGCCCCTGACGGTCAGTTTGCGCGTGTACAGCGACGAACCGGGCAGTTGGCAGTTGTTTTTCTTTGATCGGCATGCGAACGAAGCGCAGAGCGTTCGACTGGCGGGGCGTGCGGGCGAGTGGATCGAGTTGAAAGCAGCCTTGCCGGAGCTCGGTCCCGGCTATCGTTTGCGAATCGATCCTCCGGGACGAAAAGGCAGGTGCGTGGTTGCGTCAATGCGATTCCGCCGCCGGTTGACGATTGATCCGCCTGCCTGGCCGCAGCCGCAACCGACCGGCGAGACCATGGCAAGCCTTGTCAGCGGCGACTTGGAACTGCGCCACGCGGCGCAATGGGGCGATTTTTCGCTGCTGGTTGCCGGACATCCTATGGCGGCCAGCCATAATCGCACCAGCATCGGCTATTTGCATGACGGGAAAGTGGAGTGGTTGAACATCGCCGGGATTTCGCGAGTCGAATGGAAAGCGGAATACAGGCGATTGCGTGTCACCTTGCGATTCGACGACCCGCATGGCGGCACGTGGCAGGGCCTTCAGGAGTTTTCTGTCGAGAAGAACGATGCGATCGAAGTCGAAACAACGTTTCAGGTGTCGCAGGACCGCGAGGTAATTTGGTTGCCGTCGCTGCTGGTCTTGCCCGGTTTGCACGCGTACGGGGCGAAAAAGCAGCAGGCGCTGTTTGCGGGGCTGGAATACCTGGAGGACGAGCCAAGCAGTTCCACTGCCGACTTGGAGGGGCCCGCGGCGCTGCGCCGCGTTCCCCATGCGTTGAAGATTACTTTTCCCCTGATGGCCATTTCGCACGGTGACCGCTATCTAGGGCTGGAATGGAAGATGGCCGCGCATGCGGCGGCGATCTTTGACTCGCCGGACCGAACGCTGCGTTCAGAATCGCACCTGATGGGACTGATCTCCCCTGGATCGGACGGCCAGAATCGCATCGACGGCGAGCCGTTCCCTAGCGAGCCGATGATGTTGAAAGCGGATCAGCCGTTGAGGACTCGGTGCGCGATTCTCGGCGGGCGTGGTGCGTCGATGGTACCCGCGGTGCAACAGTATGTGGTGCGGAATGGGCTGCCGGAGCTGCCGCCCGTCGGGCCCCTGAACGAATACGTGCAGCTCGCTGCTGCCGGATGGATCGATTCGCCGTTAGCGAAGGAGGGGCTTTTTCGTCACGCGGTTGCGGGCGAGATGTTCGGTTTTCAGCCCGCTGCGGATGCCTCTTGGATGATGCAGCGTTTGGCCGGCTTAACCGCAGACAATCGCTTGGCCGAGCGGTTGGAATCGGCGGCGAAGGTCGCAATCGAAAAAGTGCCTCCGCGCGACTGGTATCACGCGGCCGTAGGTCACATTCGAGTCCCGCTTGCACCGCTGCTTTACGGTCAGGTGCTGGAAAGCGTGGACCAGGCTGCCGGCACAGCCCGTTCGTTGTTGTCGCAATTCGAGGGGGACGGATCGATTCGCTATCGTGCCCCCGATCAAGGACTCGACTTCGGCCGGACTCAGCCCTCGCGCGAGGCGAGCGGTCTGGCCGCGGATGCGGTCGCGAAGGGGTTGGCGGCCGCCGTCTACGCGGGGGATCGCAAACTGATCGAGGCGTACCTGGAGCGACTCCGGCAACTCGACAAGTTTGCCGACGGCGTGCCGCGCGGGGCTCAAACCTGGGAGGTTCCCTTGCATACGCCCGATATCCTGGCCGCCGCGCACATGGTTCGTGCGTATGTGATGGGGTACGAATTGACCGGAGACGCGACGTTTCTTGCGTCGGCCCGATATTGGGCGTGGACCGGAATCCCGTTCGTTTACTTGCGTCGCGTCGAATCCGGACCGGTGGGAGCCTATGCGACCATCCCGGTTTTCGGTGCGACACACTGGACCAGCGTCGTATGGATCGGCCTGCCGGTGCAGTGGTGCGGGCTGGTCTACGCCGATGCGATCCATCAACTGGCACCACACGATCCGCAAGGGCCGTGGTTGCGACTTGCCCGAGGCATCGCGGCATCCGGGATCCAACAATGTTATCCGCTCGATCACCCGCATCGAGGGCTGTTACCTGATTCGTACGATCTCTCGGTGCAAACGCGCAACCCGGCCGATATCAACCCGGGCACGCTGGAACTTCCGGCACTCAGATTCTATGAGCAGCGGCCGGAGTACACTTTCCGCGCGCTTCGCAACACCGGCCTGATGGTCCACGCACCCGGCTCGTTGCGAGTTGACCGCAGCGACGCGAACAACGCGACGATCCAGTTCACGCCGTGGCGCGCGGCGGTGAATTACGTGCTCATCCACGGAGTGAAGCCGGGACTGCGATTGCGGCTCAACGGGAAGGCGACGGAACTCGCCGAACCTCACGAATACCGAGCGGCAACAGGCACGCTTGTGCTGCGGTTAGCAGAAGAGACGGTCGTGGAGCTG